>NZ_JBLXHU010000012.1:45475-89023 GCF_048259285.1 Bizionia sp.
TTGACGTCACTAATGTCTACATTCGTTTAGAAGTTGACTTCATTCCTAAATCTAGTTTTTACAGTGCTTTTAAAAAATTTACGGGAAAAATGCCTGCTATCTTCAAAAAAGTAGTCCAGAATCTGTAACTATTCATATATACTGGACTCCAACACTTAAAAATAATATCAATTTTGTTTTTATTAATTCTAAAAAATCAAAGAAATGAAAACAAATAAAACAACAAAAACTATCGGTATTATTATTTTAATGCTCTGTATCAGTTTCATCTATTTCATAAGTACTTTTAAAATCTGCGGATAAAAACAAAAGTTATGTTAATAATCATTTTTATAGTTTTTGCGAGTTGCTTTGTAATTGAACGTATTATTCCAGGTTGGAAACTACCTCAAGTTCCTACTTGGACTATTAGAGTTTTAGCAATTAATTTCATTCAATTAGGAATTGTAATACTGGCTGGCTTTACTTGGGAAAAATGGTTTTCTAGTTGGTCAATTTTTAACCTATCACATTATGTCAACCCTGTTTTAGGAGGCATAATAGCATATATAATTGCAACTTTTATTTTTTATTGGTGGCATAGATGGCGACATACGGTAGATTTTTTATGGCTTCACTTTCATCAAATTCATCATAGTCCGCAACGTTTAGAAGTAATAACTTCATTTTATAAACATCCTTTTGAAATGACTATTAATTCAATAATTGGGAGCTTACTTGTTTATACATTTCTAGGGTTAGATTTGGAAACTGGTGGTATTTATACACTTTGTACTGCACTTGGCGAATTTTTCTACCATACTAATATAAAAACACCACAATGGGTCGGATATATTTTTCAACGTCCCGAAATGCACAGAATCCATCATGAATATGAAAAACACACAAATAATTATGGAGATATAGTTTGGTGGGACATGCTTTTTGGAACTTATGAAAACCCAAAAGAGTTTAAATCATCTTGTGGCTTTGATAATGAAAAAGAACAAAAACTTATAGATATGATAAAATTCAAAGATGTACATAAATAATTTTTAAAAATTAATTAAAATGAACAAAATACTAATCACAGTCTTATTCTTATCAACTTTCTTGTGTTTTAGTCAAGAGAAAAATTCCGAAAACTGGACAATAAACGAACAAGCTCAATACAAAAAGCTTACTGAACTGGCTAATTATATTAACAATAAAGAAAAATCTCAAATCTCAAAAGATAGCTTATTTATAAAGTACATTTATTTTGATTATGTTTTAAAGGATACTGTAAATGAAAGAAAAGAACGAAGATTGGCAACTTTTGATACGATTTTTTATTATTTCAGAAAAACTCTTGATAGCATTGGACTAAAAAAATTGGATGCTAAACCAATCAGGTTTTATAAAAACCATAAAATTTACGAACCCTTTGATGAAGAAAAAGCCATGGAAAGTGTTAATAAAGAAAAAATGTATTCAAAAGATAAAAACGTATTTGCCTATTTCACAAAAGAAGATCCCGATTCACCATTAGGAGCGTTATTGTTTGAACCAAATAGTAACAAGTTGGCTGCATGGATTATGTTAAATCAAGGTGGCTATAAATATTTTTTAACTTTTAATCTTTTTTGAAGAATATACTGGCTTATTATTTCTGTTTTAGAAATCTGTACTCAAAAAACATCATATAAATAGTTGTAAAACACAAAACCTGTTAGGAAACACTCCTGACAGGTTTTTTCATTTACTACTCCATCTTAAATCCGCCATTTCTATTAAAAATTTCACAAACAAACCCATCACTTCATTTTTATCATTATTTTTGAGGCAAATTTTATAATTTGAAACAATCCATTTATATATATAGCTTTTTAATCTGCTGCCTGTTTGTACTTACATCAGCATCAGCCCAAGAGCAAAAGCAAATTCAAATTGTCTATTCGGGTTTTTTAAACTTTGATGATGCTGTAGAACCAGGTTTAAAAGTCATGACACGTGATGATTCTGGTCAAGTGCATGTTATTCACGAGGGTATAGACATGTGGTGCGACCAAGCCAATTTGTATAGTAATGAAAACTTCGTGGAAGCCTACGGAAACGTCACTATGAAACAAGGTGATACCATAAACATGAAATCCGAATATGTAGAATATAGCGGAAAAACCCAACTAGCATTTGCTAGTGGCAAAGTAGAACTGGAAGAACCAAACTCTATTTTAACAACAGATACACTCTATTTTGATCGCGTAAAACAGGAATCGTATTATAAAAGTGGTGGTCGTGTGGTGCGTGATTCTTCGGGAACCATTACCAGCCAAATTGGCCGCTATTATATGAACGCTAAAAAATACCAATTTGTAAATAATGTGGTTTTGGATAATCCAGATTACGTGATTAATACCAATCAACTAGATTTCTATTCAGAAACCGGTCACGCCTATTTATACGGACCATCCACTATTGTAACCGATGAAAGTAAAACCTATTGCGAAAAAGGGTTTTATGATACCGAAAACAAAACAGGTTATGGCATTAAAAAAACGCGTATAGATTATGACAACCGTATTTTTGAAGGCGATAGTATGTATTTTGATAATACCCGCAGTTTTGCCTCTGCTACTAATAATATTAAAGTCACAGATACCATTAATAAAAGCATAATAAAAGGCCATTATGCCGAAATTTATAAAGCGAAGGATTCGGTGTTTATTACCAAACGTGCATTAGCTATTACGGTTCAAGAAAACGATTCTATATATATGCATGCGGACACCTTGATGGTTACAGGAAAACCAGAAAAACGAATTACACGCGGATTTAGAAATGCGAAGTTCTATAAATCGGATATGAGTGGTAAAGCAGATTCGGTACATGTTAACCATGCGTCGGGTTTAACCCAGTTAATTAATTTAAGACGATTAGGGTCTCAAGATGCCTTTGCCAAGCGTCGTGACCCGGTTCTTTGGAATCTTCAAAACCAAATGACGGGTGATACCATTCACATAAAATCCAATCCAGAAACGGAAAAAATAGATTCCCTTTTTGTTTTTGAAAATGCCTTTGTTGTTAGTAGAGATACTATTAGTGAAGATGGCTATAATCAGGTTAAAGGAAAAACTTTAGTTGGTTTATTTGATGATGAAAATAATTTGCGTCAAGTAGATATTGATAAAAATGCCGAATCCATTTATTATGCACGTAATGACGAGCAGGAATTAATTGGTATTGACAAAGCCAAATCAGGTAGCATTTCAATCCTATTTGCCGATGGTGATATTGAACAATTTATTCGATTCAAGCAACCGGATGCTGTAACAACACCCGAAACACAGTTCCCAGAAAACGGTCGATTGTTAAGAGGGTTTGTATGGCGTGATGAGGAACGCCCAAAAAGTGTGGAAGATTTATTTAGTGACGATCCGCCACTTAATTTACCTAAAATAAAGGGGCTTGAAGATTATGTACCTCAAGAAGAATTTTTTGATGACGCCTTATTAAAGCGGGTTGAAAAAGCTGATAAAAACACAAACAAAACGGCAGTTCCAACCGAGATAAACGATGTAAAAAAATCAAAAGTATCTCGAAATATTCCAGACGAAGCTTTAAATCCTGATAAAGACGAGAAAAAGGAAATTAAAGAAAACCCAAAGAAAAAACCGAGTATTGAAACCGGGATCAATTCAGATGATAATTAATTGTGAAAACAGATTTCTATACATATCAGGCGCAAACATCGCCACACCCTTTAGCTATGGAAGTATCTCATGCAGAAGGTTCCTATATTTATAATACAAACAACAAGGCTTTTTTAGATTTTGTTGCAGGTGTTTCTGCTTGTACTCTAGGACATAAACATCCCAAAGTTATAGCAGCCATTAAGACACAATTGGACAAGTATTTGCATGTCATGGTTTATGGCGAATACATTCAAGAATCGGCTGTGGCACTTACTAAATTATTGGCTGAACACTTACCTGAATCCTTACAAAATACCTATTTAACAAATTCAGGAACGGAAGCTGTAGAAGGTGCTTTAAAATTAGCTAAACGCGCAACCGGAAGAAGCGAAATTATTTCGGCCCACCACGCGTATCATGGAAATACTATGGGTTCCTTAAGTGTTATGGGTTTTGAAGAACGCAAAAAAGCATTTCGTCCATTAGTTCCAGATGTACGTTTTATCGCTTATAATAATGAGGCTGATATTCAAAATATCACCACCAAAACAGCTGGTGTTATTTTAGAAACCATTCAAGGAGGCGCCGGTTTTATTGAACCAAAAAACGGCTATCTGGAAAAAGTAAAAAAACGTTGTCAAGAGGTTGGTGCATTATTGATTTTAGATGAAATTCAACCAGGCATTGGTAGAACTGGAAAATTATTTGCCTTTGAACATTATAACTGTATTCCGGATATTTTAGTTACCGGAAAAGGTTTAGGCGGTGGCATGCCAATTGGTGCTTTTACGGCTTCAACTGATTTGATGAAACTCCTACAAGCCAACCCGAAATTAGGACACATTACCACATTTGGTGGACACCCCGTAATTGCAGCAGCAGCACACGCTACCCTACTTGAAGTCGTATCATCCAATTTAATGGAAGCAACTTTAGAAAAAGAAGCACTGATTAAAAAACATCTCAAACATCCACTGATAACCGAAATTCGCGGGCGAGGCTTAATGCTAGCTGCCCTAACACCTTCTGCAGACATTACAAACCAAGTCGTTTTAAAAGCGCAAGAGGCTGGACTTATACTGTTCTGGTTGCTATTTGAAACAAAAGCTATTCGAATCACACCACCTTTAACCATCAGTAACGCAGAAATCATGAAAGGTTGTCAAATAATTACGACTATTCTGGATGATATTCAAAGAAATCAAGCAGGATAAAAACCTGTTTCACAGTATTTAAGATCAAATTATGGCTTAATTGTTGATTACTTTGTTAAAAACATTTAAACCTTTTGGGCTGCAACGCCAATTAGAGCCTTACATTTATTCAAGGAAAAACTATATAAATTAGCTTATGGAGTTACGTCCAAACGACAACAATAAAATATCCCTTACCCGATTCGAATCGATGTTAAAAACGAACCATGTGTTGTTTTTCGATTCCGAAGAATTTGAGAATATTATTCATCATTATCTGAATCATGGTAAAATTGCTTTGGCTAAAAAAGCCATAAAGCTGGGTTTACAACAACATCCAACATCTACGAATTTAAAATTGTTTAAAGTTGAAATATTCGTCTTTGAAAACGATTTAGAAAAAGCCGATGCCCTAATTAATGAACTCTATTTATTAGAACCGTTAAATGAGGAAATCTATATCCAAAAAGCTAATATTCTATCCAAACGTGACGATCATAGAAAAGCAATTGAAGTTCTAGAAAAAGCCTTAAAACTTACCGAGGACCCAATTGATATTTATTCATTGATTGGTATGGAACATTTGTTTTTGGATCAGTTTGAAGAAGCTAAAACCAATTTCATGAAATGTTTGGAATCTGATTTGGAAGATTATTCAGCCATGCACAATATGATTTATTGTTTTGACTTTTTAGAGCAACACGAAGAAGCCATCACGTATTTAAATATGTTTTTAGAAAAGAATCCATATAGTGAAGTAGCGTGGCATCAATTGGGCAAACAATATTACGATTTAAAAGATTACGAAAAAGCGCTAACAGCTTTCGATTTCGCTATTATTTCAGACGATCGCTTTATTGGTGCTTACCTAGAGAAAGGAAAAGTTCTTGAAAAATTAAAACGCTTCCCGGAAGCTATTGAAAATTACAGCATTACACTTACTTTGGACGATCCTACTTCCTTTGCCTTATTACGCATTGGTTTATGCCATCAAAAATTAGGAGATAACGATTTAGCTGTTCAATATTTCTATAAAACAGTTGAAGAAGATCCACTTTTAGATAAAGGTTGGATTGCGATAACTAAATTTTATAACCGTCAGAAAAATTTTCAAAAATCGCTTTACTACATTAATAAAGCCATTAATATTGATAGCGACAATGTCCATTATTGGAAGTTATACGCGCAAATTAATGAACGTTTACATCTTTTAGAAGAAGCAGAACGCGGCTATAAAAAAGCCTTGGAATTAGGCAATCATGAGCTGAATACCTGGTTAACCCGAGGCGATATTTTACATAAATTAGGTGAAACCGAGGCGGCCATTTATAATTTTATTCAAGCTTCTGAATTCTATCCAGAAAATGCGGAGATTGAATTCCGTTTAGCTGGTTTAAACTATATGCTTTCAGAAACTGAAAAAGGTTCCTATCATTTAAAGAATGGTTTGCGTTTTAATGCGGAATTCGTATTTATTATTGAGGAACTTTTTCCAAGTATTTACAAATCGCAACCCGTAAAATCGCTGCTAAAAGCAAAACTATAAGTTACACGTCTGATTTTATTTATTTACCTTTGGTTTCTTGTACTTAAAATTAAATCATGCAAAGACGTTTATCCGACTATTTACTAATTACGCTTAAAGGAATGGCTATGGGAGCAGCTGATGCAGTTCCTGGTGTTTCCGGTGGAACCATTGCCTTTATTTCTGGTATTTATGAAGAATTAATTACAACCATTAGTAATGTTAATTTAGGCTTGTTTAAAACGCTTAAAACGTCTGGCTTTTCTGCCTTTTGGAAAGCATTTAATGGTAATTTTCTAGTCGCATTATTACTCGGAATTATTGTCAGCTTTGTATCCTTCATGCGTTTGGCAAAATACCTGATAGAATATCACCCCGTTTTAATTTGGTCGTTTTTCTTCGGACTCATTATTGCCAGTATTTATTTTGTAGGAAAACAAATAAATAAGTGGCATTTACCCACCGTTTTAGCACTAATTATTGGAACCGTTTTAGCGTTTTACATTACAACATTACCATCTTCGGCAAGTAATGAATCGCCTTACTTTTTATTTATTGCAGGGGCTATTGCCATTTGCGCCATGATTTTACCAGGTATTTCCGGTTCGTTTATACTTCTAATATTAGGCGCTTATAAAACATTAAGTGATGCTTTTCATGATTTCGATTTACAGCGGATTGCCCTTTTTGCTGGTGGTGCTTTAGTTGGTTTATTAAGTTTTAGTCACGTATTAAAATGGTTGTTTAAAAATTATCACAACATCACGTTAGCCCTATTAACAGGTTTTATTTTTGGTTCTTTAAATAAGGTTTGGCCATGGAAATTAACCGATTTAGTTATGGAGAAAACATCTGGACTAGTAACGCCATTATCGGACATTACAACATTCGGGAATTTAACCATTTATCAGCAGCAGATAACCGACTTTGATTCGTTTAAAGTGATTTCGGAAACCAGTATTTTACCTAATATGTATTCCATTCAAAACAACGGATTGGATCCGCAATTAGTGCCAGCCGTTATCCTTATGATTACGGGATTCTTAACTATTTTTATTCTAGAACGCATCGGTAAAAAAGTCAAGTAATGCAAAGCACACGAACCTTCACCGATAAAATTTTCTTAATCTTAAAAGGGTTGGGAATGGGAGCTGCTAATAAGGTCCCTGGAGTTTCTGGAGGTGTAGTTGCTTTTGTTGCTGGTTTTTATGAAGAGTTTATTTATTCCCTTCAAAAAATTAACCGAAAGGCTTTTAAACTATTAATTAACGGACGGTTTAAAAGTTTCTATCAATATATAAATGGGCGGTTTTTAAGCTTACTTTTTTTAGGAATGATTATCAGTTATTTTAGTATTTCTAAAGTACTGGATTACCTTATAAAACATTATGAACTCTATGTTTGGAGTGTGTTTTTCGGTATGATTATTGGCTCCATTTATTACATCAGTAAGGATTTTAAAGACTGGAATTTTAAAACCTATGTAGCACTTGCTATCGGAATTATTTTAGGTGTAAGCATCAGCTTTTTAGATCCAGCAATGGAAAATGATAATTTATGGTTTGTATTTTTCTGCGGCATTATTAGTGTATCAGGCATGACACTTCCAGGATTTTCTGGCTCCTTTATACTTATTTTATTAGGTAACTATGTGTTATTATTAGTGGATTCTGTAAATGCCTTGTTTGATACCTTTGCAGAAGTTATTCAAGGGGATTTCAGTTTTATAGAAAATGCCGCTCGTATTCGCATGCTTAAAATATTAACCGTATTTACCCTAGGTTCTGTAGTGGGTCTCGTTACCTTTTCGCATGTATTAAGTTACATCCTGAAACATTATAAAAGTATTACATTGGCAACAATTATTGGATTCATAGTCGGATCATTAGGCGTGGTTTGGCCTTGGAAAAAAACGCTCTTCAAATTACAGACAGATGGAACCGCTTTATTAGATTCTTCGGGAAAGAAAATTATTGAAAATTACGAACGCTATTTCCCGGAAATGAACACGGAAACCTATTTGGCTTTAGTTTATATAATTCTTGGAATTGCCATTGTCTTAGCCTTGGAATTTTACGGACAAAAAACACAGAAACAACATGCGTAAATTCGGATTAATTGGTAAGAATATTTCGTATTCATTCTCTCAAAATTATTTCTCCAATAAATTTTCGTCGGAAGCTATTACAGACGCCTCTTATGAAAATTTTGATATCCCAAATATTGAAGACGTTTTAAGCATTTTTGAAAGTACTGAAATAGTCGGGTTAAATGTGACGATTCCTTATAAAGAAACCATTATTCCTTATTTAGATAAGCTCCACAAAAAAGCACATAAAATAGGTGCTGTAAATACCATAAAACGCACTAAAAAAGGTGAATTAGTAGGTTATAATACGGATTGTTATGGTTTTAAAAAATCATTAAAACCACATGTACGGCCTACTCATAAACATGCCTTAATTTTAGGAACAGGAGGCGCTAGTAAAGCCATAGCTTTTACATTGGATGAATTAGGCATATCCTACAAATTTGTGTCTAGAACATGTGAAAATCCTGAATATTTAACTTATAATGAATTAAAGGGAGCTACCATTTCCAAGCATTTAATTATAATAAATTGCACGCCTTTAGGAACCTTCCCAAATATCACGGACGCTCCTAACCTCCCGTATGAATTTCTTACAAAAGACCACATTCTTTACGATTTAATTTACAATCCTGAAGAGACCCAGTTTTTAAAATATGGCAACCTTAAAAACGCGACTACCATTAACGGTTTACAAATGTTGAAATTCCAAGCAGAGAAAGCATGGCGTATTTGGAACACATACTAATTACACCATTTGTAACATTAATACGGGTTAACCTTTTGTAGTTATTGTAGTTGTTGTTATCTTTAACGCTAGAGTTATTTTAAAAAACTAACACATTTACAAAATGTCAGAGCACGATAACCTGCCAAAAGCAGATGGAAAACCAGAAGAGTTACAACCGGAAACGACTGAAAACGTTCAAGAAAACCAGGACGTTGCAAATGAATCATCACCTTCAGAAGCCATAGAAAAAATAGAAATACCTGTAGAAGCTGAAACAGCAAATGAAACTGAAAAAGCAGCAGAAACGGTTACCGAAGATCATGATGAAGTCATTAATGAGATTGAAGAATCCAATGCGGAAGACGCCGAGGATGAAGGCAATGCAGACAGGCATCATATTGAAGAAAAAGACTATGATAAAATGTCTATGGAAGCCTTGGTGAAGGAGCTGGAACATTTGGTTACAAACCATAAAGTGCAAGCCATTAAAAAGCAAGTAGAGGAAATTCGTTCGGAATTTAAATCGCAGTTTAACACTTTACTAGACGAGAAAAAGGAAGAATTTTTAAACGAAGGCGGAAATGAAATCGATTTCTTTTTTTCCAGTCCGCTGCAAAAACGTTTTAAAGATATATACAAAGATTACAAAGGCAAACTACACACGCATCATAAAAACATAGAAAATAACCTAAAAGATAATTTAGCCAATAGGCTTCAAATTATTGAAGAAATAAAAGGATTATTTAATGATGAGGAAAATATAAATACTACCTATAAACACTTTAAGGAACTCCAAGATCGTTGGAAAACGGCTGGCCCAATTCCACGCGACAAATACAATAATGCTTGGAATAGTTACCATCATCATGTTGAGGTTTTTTATGATTTTCTACATTTAAATCGGGATTTACGGGATTTAGATTTCAAACATAATTTAGATCAGAAATTAAAAATTATTGAGCGTGCTGAAGAGTTAGCAAAAGACGAAGATTTAAATCGTGCATTTAGAGAGTTACAGGTGCTACATAAAATGTGGAAGGAAGAATTGGGCCCTGTTGATAAGGAACATCGTGAAGCCGTATGGGACCGTTTTAAAGCTGCCACGAAAACTATTCATGACAGGCGCCAAGTTTATTTTGCTGAATTAGATCAAGTTTACGAGAAGAATTTAGAAGTTAAAAATGAAATAATTCTTCAGATCAACAAAATCAGTGAAAAAGGAGCTGATTCACATAATGGTTGGCAAAATAGCATTAAAGATGTGGAGCAATTTCGCAATTTATTTTTCAGTGCTGGAAAAGTGCCTATTAAGGTAAATGAGGAAACTTGGGCAAAATTTAAAGATGCAGTAAGAAACTTTAATCGCAAGAAAAATGCTTTTTATAAAAATTTAAAGAAATCGCAGTTTGATAATCTTCAAAAGAAAATGGATTTAATTCAAATAGCAGAAGACAATAAAGATAGTGAGGATTTTGAAAGCACTACAGCTTTAATGAAGAAAATTCAAAGCGATTGGAAGAAAATTGGTCATGTACCTCGGAAGAATAGTGATAAAATCTGGAAGCAGTTTAAAACAGCTTGCAACTATTATTTTGACCGTTTGCACAAGGCTAAAGATGCCGTAAACGCGGAAGGCAATGAAGCCTTTACCAAAAAAGTGCAATTGCTTGAGGAATTGAAAACCTTGGAATTATCTGGTGACAAGGAAACAGATTTAGCAACCGTTAAATCCTTTATTGAAAACTGGAAGTCGGTTGGTAATGTTCCCTCAAACAAGCGTTATATTGAAGGAAAATTAAATAAAGCCTTGGATGGTGTTTTCAAAAAATTGAATTTAAATAAAAATGAAGCCGAACTAATCAAGTTTGAAACCAAGTTAGAATCCCTTAATAATGCACAAGATTCTAGGCATTTAGACAATGAGCGTATTTTTATTAGAAAGCGTATTACTGAAATTAAAGCAGAAATAAATCAGTTGGAAAACAACTTGCAATTTTTTCAGAACGTTAATGATGAAAATCCTTTGGTACAAAACGTTCATAAAAATATTGAAAAACACAAGCAAGATTTGAAATTGTGGAAAACCAAGTTGCGCAAAATTAAAGAATTATATTAGAAAGACACCACAAACCATAAAGGTCTTAAATACAAAATCCTGCTTGTCGTATAAGAACGTCAAGCAGGATTTTTTCTAACTAAACTAACTAATAGTTGTTTTGTCCCAACCTAAACAACTAATTCTACCTACATGTACGTTATAAGGAAAGATAATTTTTGATTATGCTATTAATCTACTTTTTCAACGTACAATTATAATATATACGCACAGAAAATTGATTTGGATCTTTTGGGTTGAAAGTTTTTTAAAACAAGACTTAATAAAAACCTATCAAACTAAAAATCAGCAAAATAAAATTACATATTTTTACATTCACCAAGGTTGAAGCTATTGAAAACCTGAAAAACGGTTTTCAATTACCGCTTTTTAGCTTCTTCCCATTATGAAACTATTTGAAAACCTGAAAAACGGTTTTCAATTACCGCTTTTTAGTTTCTTCCCAATATGAAACTATTTGAAAACCTGAAAAACGGTTTTCAATTACCGCTTTTTAGCTTCTTCCCATTATGAAACTATTTGAAAACCTGAAAAACGGTTTTCAATTACCGCTTTTTAGCTTCTTCCCAAAAAACGTCCATTTCACCCAAAGTCATGTCTTTGAGGTTTTTGTTTAAAGATTTCGCTTTTGCTTCCAAGTATTGAAAGCGCTTGGTAAATTTTTTATTAGTGCGTTCTAAAGCGTTTTCTGGGTTAATTTTTAAAAATCGTGCGTAATTTACCATAGAAAACAGGACATCGCCAAATTCACCCTCCATAGCTTCTTGATTACCAGCGTTCACTTCATCTTTAAATTCCTGAAGCTCCTCCTCCACTTTTTCCCAAACCTGATTTGGCTCCTCCCAATCGAATCCTACTCCTGCAACTTTTTCCTGAATCCTACTTGCCTTTACCAATGCTGGCAAACTTTTTGGAACACCTTCCAGGACACTCGTTTTGCCTTCTTTAAGTTTTAAATTTTCCCAGTTTCGTTTTACATCTGCTTCATTATCCACTTTAACATCACCATAAATATGTGGATGTCTATGAATAAGTTTCTCGCAAATGCTATTACAAACATCCGCAATGTCAAAATCATTCGTTTCGCTTCCAATTTTAGAATAAAAAACAATATGCAACAGCACATCACCCAATTCCTTTTTGACTTCCTCTAAATCGTTATCTAAAATAGCATCGCCTAATTCATAGGTTTCTTCTATGGTCAAGTGCCTTAAAGTTTCCATAGTTTGCTTTTTATCCCAAGGACATTGCACACGCAGCTCGTCCATAATGGTTAATAATCTACCGAAAGCTTTGAGTTGATCTTCTCTGGTATTCATAATTGGTTTTTGATAAAATTACAATTAAATTTAGTGTCTTTAGGATTATAACAAACTAAAAAATCCAGTAAGGCAAAAGCATTACTGGATTTTTTATATTCAAAATAATAAATGGTCTTATTCTTCTTCGTCCGCTGTTACAGCTTCGGTTCCAGCTTCTACCTCCAAATCTAACAAGTCATTTTTTTGAAGTAAATTATACCACTGAATAATTTTTTTAATATCACTAGCGTACACTCGATCTTCATCATAATCTGGTAAAACTTCAAAGAAATATTCTTCTAATTTGTCTTTACTTTCTTTATGACTAATAGATGTTTCGTTACCTGATTCTTTTTCTTTAATCAATTTAAAAACCTCACGTAACGGTTTTTCTTCGGTAAGTGTATAAATAGCAATTTCGCTCAAGATACTTACATTATGATGAATGCCTACAGACATTTTTTTACCATCTAACAACGATTCGGCTACAAAGCCACCTCGTGTTTGGGCAATCATTTTATACAATCCTGGTTTTCCTGCTATTGATAATATTTTTTCTAGACTCATATTTTCATTTTAAAGAGGGCAAATATCAAACGTTTACTGATGTTAAACAAATATTATCGTTTCTTTTTTTGACTTGGGAAACGCATGCGATAATCCACATTAATTTTTCCTTTAGAAATGTTTGAAAGTTTACTTTTTATTAATCGTTTTTTTAATGATGATAGCTTATCTGTAAACAAAACACCTTCAATATGATCGTATTCATGTTGAATTACACGTGCTACTAACCCATCATAGGTTTTGGTATGCTTTTCAAAATTTTCATCGTAAAACTCTATCGTAATTTTTGGTTTTCTAAACACATCTTCCCGAACATCTGGAATACTTAAACAACCTTCATTAAACGCCCATTCATCGCCCGTTTCCTCTAGTATTTTAGCATTTATAAAAGTTTGCTTAAAATCCTTTAAAAAGGCCTGTTCTTCCTCTGATAACACATCATCTTCCGCAAATGGAGATGTATCTACTAGAAACAAACGAATATCTAAACCTATTTGTGGCGCAGCAAGACCAACACCAAACGCATTGTACATGGTTTCATACATGTTCGCTAACAACTCATCAAGTTTTGGGTAATCTTTTGCAATTTCTTTTCCTACTTTTTTTAATACAGGATCGCCATAGGCTACAACAGGTAATATCATGGATTTTCTTATCTATTAATTCTTTGCAAAAATACAATTCTTCTTAATTATACCTATAAAAAAACTCCTTTAAAAAAGGAGTTTAGTAGTGTATGTTTAAAACTTCAATATTTTTAGCAAATAAGTCGTGTTTCTTTTAAAACAAATAAATTTATTTTTCCGTTTAATTTAGATTCAATCTTATTGGTTAATATATCCTTCTTTTTAGCAGCTATCTCCATAGAATCCGATTTTACATCTGTAGTCGTTTGGGTAGTAGGCGCTATTTTCTTAATATCTTCAATTTTATTAGAAGATTGAGCTTGCATACTTGTTAAACTTAATACTGTAAAAATTCCGATTAATAAAAACTGTTTCATTATTATGTTACTTTAATTGAACAGGACAAATATAACATCGATAAACGGTAAGTATATAATTAATTTGTTGAAACACGAGATATAATCGTTAACAAGACAAAGCCGTGTATTTCATCGATAAACGTACTGTTAATAGACCTTAACAAACGACATTTAATCGATTTTTTAATAATAAAAAGTAGCTACAAACCTAACATAATTGGGATGTGGCATACTATTTTTGAATTCAAAACAATATAAAAACAGACCAAAAACAACCCTGTTCGATAAACGGTAAATTGGATATTTAAACGAAACGCTTGGGTGAAAGTTCCTGATTTTATTAGCGAGAACTTATTATGAAATAAGACAACTAAATAAACCAATGAGTAAAGTTATAAAAGTTTAGGCTTCTATGGCAGTTGTTTTACTATAAAACTTAACACACAAACCTGATTCTATTATCTACCGCTTTTTTTTAACGGATAACAAAAAAACCTCCTACAAATTGCAAGAGGCCTTTTTTTTATAAAACTTAAATGTTTACTTCATGATTACAACCTTTTTTGAAACGGTAGAAGATCCACTTTCTACTTGTAACAAATACACGCCATTCGGCAAATTAGAAATTTCTAATTGTTTTCTCGCCAAATTAGAAACGGTATTGGTTAAAACGCGCTTTCCTGTTACTGAAAACAAATTGATTTCAGCATTTAGATTGCTTCCAAAAACAACATGTAATGAATTACCTTGAACTACTGGGTTAGGAAAAACTGTAAAATTATTTAAAGCTTTGTCAATAGATTCCATAGATAAGGTTTCATTTGTCAAGTTTCCATTGATGTACTCGCAAGTTGCGGCTCCAAAATCGGCCGTAAATGATGTGATATCCGCAATTGGTGTGTCTCCAGGCTCAATATCATAAACTGCTGACGAGCTATCACAAGTAATTAAATTAAAAACACTACCAGCCACAGTGATAGTCGTTGGTCTATCAACACATGGTGGAGCTCCGGCATCATAAAAGAAGAACAAAGAGGTGGAGTTTGAAAATCCGTTATCTGGACAGACCTGGGCTTGAACTTGGTTAAAAAATAAAAACGATGCAAACAGCATCATTAACATGTAGTTTTTTTTCATAATAAACGTAATTGGGTTTCTGTCAAAAATACTTCTAACACAAGTTCACTGTCAAAAATATTAGCCAAACGACTAATAAAAACGATATTCCAACTAGTCTCTGCGGTATATTCTTGAAATACACCGGATAAACGGAATTACAAAATAATTACAGAAAAAACTATTTAGAACTCAAATAGCTTTGAAGAATTAACGTCGCACTAATTTCATCAACCAATGCTTTATTTTGGCGTTTCTTTTTAGATAAACCACTGTCTATCATGGTCTGAAAAGCCATTTTAGATGTAAATCGCTCATCAACACGTGCAATAGGGATTTGAGGAATTGATTTTTGTAACTTTTCTAAAAATGGTAAAATAAGTGCTTCACTTTCAGATGCCTGATTATTCATTTGTTTTGGTTCGCCAACCACAAATAACTCTACCGATTCCGTTTTAACATAATCCATTAAAAAGCTAATCAGCTTCTTGGTATCTACCGTCGTTAGGCCAGATGCTATTATTTGCATCTCATCTGTAACAGCTATTCCTGTTCTAACTTTTCCGAAATCTATTGCAAGTATACGTCCCATATAGAGGCAAAGTTACCATTTAAAACTAAAACTTAATTAGAAAACCTATTTTTTAAAAGCAATCCGTAATAAAGAATTCAATTATAACTTTATCTTTGTGAAAAGAGCAAGAATTATACAATTAGACGCTCAATTTTTTAGTAAAACTATTATGAAGCAACTACAACAAATTATAGAAAATGCGTGGGATAATCGCGAATTATTATCGGATAAAGTAACCATTGATAGCATTCGAAGCGTTATTGATTTATTAGATGAAGGCACCTTGCGTGTTGCTGAACCAACCGCTAAAGGTTGGAAAGTGAATGAATGGGTAAAAAAAGCGGTCGTCTTATATTTCCCTATTCAAAAAATGGAAACTTTTGAGGTCGGTATTTTTGAATATCATGATAAAATTCCATTAAAAACAGGGTATAAGGATAAAGGAATTCGTGTTGTTCCGCATGCAGTTGCACGGCATGGTGCTTATATTTCTAAAGGTGTTATTTTAATGCCGAGTTATGTAAATATTGGTGCTTATGTAGGTGAAGGAACCATGGTGGACACCTGGGCAACAGTTGGTAGTTGCGCGCAAATTGGTAAAAACGTCCATCTTTCAGGCGGTGTTGGTATTGGTGGTGTTTTAGAGCCCCTTCAAGCTGCTCCAGTGATTATTGAAGATGGTGCTTTTATAGGTTCACGATGTATTGTAGTTGAAGGTGTTAAAGTAGAAAAAGAAGCCGTTTTAGGAGCGAATGTTGTTTTAACCATGAGCACGAAAATTATTGATGTAACAGGTAATGAGCCTGTTGAAATGAAAGGTATAGTACCTACACGATCCGTTGTAATTCCTGGTAGCTATACCAAAAAATTCAAAGCTGGCGAATTTCAAGTGCCTTGTGCTTTAATTATTGGAAAACGTAAAGAAAGTACAGATAAAAAGACATCCTTAAATGATGCTTTGCGCGAATATGATGTAGCGGTTTAATTTAGTTTGCAGCAGCAGTGTTCCGTAAAATTTTGAAAGAATAAAAACAAACCTAGCTATTTGAAAATTTTAGTTATACAACAAAAAATGATTGGTGATGTACTCACATCTAGCGTCTTATTTGAAGCGTTACGTGAACGTTACCCAAAGGCGCAATTAGATTATTTAATCAATTCTCACACATTTCCTGTTGTTGAACACAATCCTTTTATTGATAATTTCATCTTCTTTACACCTGAAGCCGAAAAAAGCAAAATAGCGCTTTGGAATTTCGCTAAATCTGTAAAAAAGGAAAAGTATGATGTGGTAATTGATGTGTATTCAAAACTATCTAGTAACCTAATTACAGCTTTATCTGGTGCTAAAACTAAAATTTCGTATCATAAGCCGTATTCAACATTCATATACCATCATAATATAAAACGTAGAAATCAAACCGATGAAGCTTGTGGTTTAGCAATTATAAATCGATTGCAGTTGTTGGAACCATTGGATATTTATATCACAGCGGCAAGACCTAAAATTTATTTAACTTCTGAAGAGCTTGAAACAAGTAAACAGTTTTTAATTTCAAACGGGGTAAGCCTAGACAAACCACTTATTATGATTAGTGTGCTAGGAAGTGGCCCTAATAAAACCTATCCGTTTGAATACATGGCACAGGTAATTGACCAAATTGTAGCCACAACAGATGGTCAGATTTTATTTAATTATATTCCAAAACAGGAAGCCGATGCTCAAGCCATTTTTAAGCTCTGTAAACTGGAAACACAAAACCATATTTATCTAAATTTATTTGGAAAAAGTCTGCGCGAATTTTTAGCACTCACAGCACATTGTCATGCATTAATTGGTAATGAAGGTGGCGCTGTAAATATGGCAAAAGCATTGAACATAAAAACATTTACCATTTTTTCTACTTGGATTGATAAGGATACTTGGAATATTTTTGAAATGGAGAACGTGAATGAATCCGTACATTTAAAGGATTACAAACCAGAATTATATAAAGGAAAAAGGGAAAAAGATATGAAACCACACGCCATGGAATTATATCATAAATTTATACCCGATTTATTTTATGATAAGCTAAATCGGTTTCTAAAAATGTTCCGTTCGTAATATGGAAAAACTAACAGCTATTATTATAACCAAAAATGAGATTCTCAATATAGCATCCGTTATAGATTCTGTACGTTTTGCTGATGAAATTATTGTGGTTGATAGCTTTAGTACGGATGGCACCTATGAAAAAGCTTTAGAATTAAATGTTACCGCTATTCAGCGAAAATTCACCTACCATGCGGAACAGAAAAATTGGATAATTCCACAAGCAAAACATGATTGGGTTTTAATTGTTGATGCTGACGAACGTGTAACACCTGAATTACAAACTGAAATACTTGAAGTTTTAAGTAACGAACAACAAGATGTTGCTTTTTGGATTGGCCGCATGAACCACTTTATGGGTAAACGCGTTAATTATAGCGGTTGGCGAAATGACAAAGTTATCCGTTTGTTTAAACGCGATTTATGCCTATACGAAGATAAATTGGTGCATGAAGAAATAGTTGCACAAGGATCTGTTGGCCATTTAAAATCCAAACTATCACACAACACATACACAACTATGGATGCTTATATGGATAAAATGAATCGGTATGCAACCAAACAAGCTAAAGATTACGATAAAAAAACGGGGACACTAAATCCGTACCATTTTGTGATTAAACCCTTTTGGGGATTTTTTAAACATTATATTATTCAAAGCGGATTTCGCGATGGTGTTGTAGGTTTAACCATTGGTTTTATTCAAGGTTATGTCGTTTATATGCGTTATGTGAAATTGTGGCTTTTACGAAGAAACTTGAAATAACACTATTTTTTTCGCCAGAAGAATACCTTATTTTTAATCCGTCTTTTTCTATGAAACCGATTTTGAAATGCTTCGGTTTCTTCCCACATTAAATGAAACACGCGATTATAATCATATCCGCCTAGTTTAGCATATTCGTCACTCATAATTTCCACCATAGATTTGTGAGTCGTTAAGCGTGCAAAGTTTTTTATTCGGGTTTCAAAATCCATGTCACCAAATTCCATTCGGTTTAAATCCACTAAATAAAATTTATACGCGCCACCGTTTAATTGAATCAATGTGTTCCCAGGCGAATGGTCTAGAAAATTCACACCGGCTTTATGCAGCCCAAACGTGAATCGTGTAAAAGCGCGTAAAATGGCTTCATGATTCGCCATAGTTAAGTTGAAAGTCAATTCACGATAGGTTAAATCATAAGGCAAGTGCTCACTGATATAATAACTTTTCTTGAATAAAAAAGGTGTTTTATACTCATAAAAAGCAATAGGTTGCGGCGTTCCAATACCTAGATGCAGGAGACGATTAGCGTACTCAAAAGAGCGTTGGGCTTTACTTTTTCTAAAAAAGCGATAGGCAATCTGATTCACCAAATTTGGAATTTTAAAGGATTTCACGTTAATCGTTAAACCATTTAAATTGTATAGTTTTAGTGAATTCCGATCCTGATTTCCAAAATCCTCACCAGACGTTTCATAATTTTCAATATATGATGTAAGTACTTGCTTATCCTTCTGAAACGCCTTATGCACTGTATAATTCATGCTGCAATATTACAATATTTATTTTATTTTTATCTGGAATTAAATTAGCAGTTCGTTTTCATTTTTAATAATTTGCACAAAAGCTTTTCGTATGCCCACAATTTGTTTGGAATCTCATAATATTGATAATCTCTTCTTTGGTTTTGGTCAGTTTAACTACCACCTTATTAAAGGGTTTTATGAGAATCAAGCTATTTTAGAAGCATTGGATTTCCATATCACCCTTATTAGTAAACATCCTGAAAAGCTGGAAGATGAATTTGGCAGTACGTTTTCATATAAAAAATATAATTCCTTACAGCGAAAAAAACTATTCCGAATTAAAAAACAATTCGACTTATGGCATTCCTTAAATCAAAATACCAAAGTTGAACCCTTTAAAAATATACCATATGTATTAACGGTTCATGATGTCAACTTCATGGAAGAATTATCGGGAAAGAAGTTAGATAAACGCGTTGCACTTTTTAATGCTAAACTAAAACGAAGTCATGCAATTACCTATATTTCAGAATATGCAAAAAGCATGACACACACCTATTTTAAAGTACCAAATATTCCTGAATATGTTATTTATAATGGTAGCTCCAAACCTTTTGAGTTAGCTAAAAACCATACCCCTGAATTACTTCCAAAAGGTGATTTCCTATTTACAATTGGTGAACTTTTAGAAAAAAAGAATTTTCACACATTAGTAAATATGCTTGCTCATCTTCCCGAATTGAGTTTGATAATTTCTGGAAAAAACACAACGGATTACGCTAAAAACATCATGAAATTAATTGCTGATTTAAACCTTGAACATCGCGTATTTCTAACAGGAAAAATTAGTGAAGAGGACAAAGCCTATTATTTAAAAAACTGTTATGCGTTTTGCTTTCCGTCTCTGCGAGAAGGCTTTGGCATTCCCCCAATTGAAGCGATGCAATATGGTAAACCTGTGTTTTTATCTGATAAAAGTTCGCTCCCAGAAGTTGGTGGTAAACACGCATTTTACTGGGAACATTTTGAACCTAAATATATGGCTGACATCCTTGTGCAAGGCATGAGAACATACCATGAAAACCCGGAGGACTACAAGGAAAAGCTGCAGCTGCATGCCAACTCTTATTCTTGGGATGAAACCGCTAAACAGTATTTAAAAGTTTATGAAACCCTACTTAAATAAGTGTTTGAAGTATTGACCAAAATTCTTTTTAGCAATAAAAAATTTGGAAGGCATAATCCCTTCTAAATTGATATTCTTTCTAATTTCTTCAATGGTATTTCCTTCACAAAACTCCAAATGTTTCCATTTTTCGGGTTCAATATAGAAGAAATTTTCACGCTCTTTGTAGTTAGACTTATTGGTGGTTCGCCATTTTTCTAAAAAAGCTTCCTTATCATGAACTTCAATATTGTGTCCCCAATTATCTAATTTTAAAACCAATTCCGCTTCATCTCTAGCAATACTTTCATGAAGTAGAATATTTTGCGTATAAACAATACGCTTTCTGGTGTTTCGAGCCACTTTATAATTCGGGTAATTGGTGGCAATAATTCCACGTGTTGGCTCCTTTATAAATAACACACCATTATCCGTATACTTGTATAAATTGATTAAATAGGCCGCAATTTGAATGTTATTCTTTTCCGGATTGTCCAGATAACTATCAAAGCGCCTTAAGTCTTTAACATAGTTTGCAAAATCTACAAAATACTCATCACTATCAATTTGCACAAGCCAATTTCCAATACCCATTTTAAGCGATAACATGTGCCGCTCACGATTATCATTTTCAATAGCAATTAAATCCGCATCGTAAAAATCATCTTTATACAATTGAATTTTATTATCCACATCAAAAGCTTCCAACCATTCAAAAAAGGCTGGATCCACCTCAAAAGTTTCACCAGACCAGGTTCTATTTTTATGATCCATAGCAATAAAAATAGCATCCGCTTCCTTATAAACAGGCGGAATGGATTTTTTTAGTTTATCGTAATCATAAGACAGTAAAAAACCTACGTGAATTTTTTTCATGGATAATTGCGGATTATTTTTTACAAATATAGTTTAAGCCATAGAAATAACTACTTTTGTTACTAAAATGTACTAAAAAGACTCTAATTACTATTTTAACCGTTTGTTTAAAAATAGCTAAAAACCATAAAGAAACCCTAGCCTGCTTTGGTATTATTTAAAAAATTACATAGTTCATGTCCATGAATCCTAAATCTATAAAAAAGCCATTTATCAGCATTATAATACCCTGTTATAATGTAGCAAAATACATCTTTAAAGGATTAGAAAGCATATCAAACCAAAGCTACAGTTCTTGGGAATGTATTGTTGTTAATGATGGAAGTACAGATAATACTGAAACCGAGATAGAAAAATGGACAAAAAAGGATAAAAGATTTCAACTAATTTCACAAGTCAACAAGGGTGTCTCTGCTGCTAGAAATGCAGGACTAAAACAAGCTAAAGGTGATTGTATTTACTTTTTTGATCCGGATGATTTAATAGTTCAAGATTGTTTAGAGAACCTAATAGAGTTATTTCATGATAATATTGATGTGGTAATTGGTAAAAATGCCGAGGTATATGGACAAACAAAAGAAATAAACAAGGTTTTTGAACATGGTATTACTCCCCTAAATGAACTTAAAAAAACAAATTTTATAGAGCTTACATTATTCCATCCTATTTTAGTTGTATGCTGGAACAATCTTTATAATGCCAAATTTATTTTTTCAAATAATTTAACGTTTAAAGAAGGTATTGTTCATGAAGATGAACTTTGGGTTTTTGAAACCTTGTATTTGGCTAAAAACATAATCTTTAATTCGGACGTAACTTATTATTATAATGTTGGAAACAAATACTCCATAACTAAAAACTACAGCTTTAACAATCTTAAATGTTATATAACAGTTCTTGATGAAATTTTTAATAATTATTATTTAAAAGAAAATAAGCAGAATAAGTTAATAATAGGCACTTACATTCTGAAATTACAAATTACAATTACAGCTGGATTTTTTAGATTTATAAAAAAGAATAAAAAACTAACCTATAAAGATGAAGGAGCCATGCTGATTAAAAACCATCTTAATGCATGTTACATTAGTGAATATATAAATCTAAATCCAGCCAAATCAAATCAATTCAACATCTTTATACGTTATGGAAGAGCAAATCCAGAGGCTGCTTTCAAACTAATTAGAAACACCAACAAAAAAAATATTCTGAAATTTTTCGAAACCTCATACTTGAAATATACATATAGAAATAAGCTAACATAATTAGCCTCACGGCATGACGATCTATTAAACTAATATATTTTTACATATTTCGTTTATACTTTAGAAATCACCTACTTTTGTTTATAAAACGAACTAAAAACCTCTATAAATGTCTACATTAACTGTAATCATGCCTGTTTATAATGGCGAAAAATTCTTGAAAGAATCCCTGAACAGTTTACTGAATCAGACATTTACCGATTTTACAGTATTGGTTTTAAATGATAATTCTACAGATAAAACGTCAGAGATTCTAGACGCTTTTACAAAGCAGGATTCGCGTATTACCGTTATTGTAAAAACCAAAAATGAAGGGCCAGCAAACCTTCGAAATGAAGGTATTGAACGTGCCAGAACAGAATTTATAGCCTTGCTAGATGCTGATGATATTGCCTTACCTACCCGATTTGAAAAACAATTAGACTATTTAAAAAACCATCCTGAAGTGGGTGTTTGTGGCACGTGGTTTACATTTTTTGGCGATAAAAAAGAGAAAACCGTTAGGCACGAAGTCTCTCACGACGCCCTAAAAGTTCAGTTTTTGCACAGTTGTGGTATTGGAAACCCTACAGTTATGTTCCGAAAATCAGTTTTAAATGGTTTACGGTTTGAACATCAATATGTTCCTGCTGAGGATTATGGCTTATGGAGTCAACTCATTTTTAAAACCCAATTTCACAATATTCCAGAATCGCTATTAAAATACCGTTGGCATGATGCTAATATAAGTCAGACGAAAGAAGCTAACCTTCGGAAATCTGAAATTCTCATTAAAACGAAACAATTAGAGCAATTGCGGATTCAAGCTTCAAATCCCGATATTTTATTTTATGTATATGCTGTTTCATTGCAACGGGATCAAGCATCAGAACATGTTATAAAAACCATTAAAGCTGCTCAAGATTTATTGGAACACAATAAAAATTTACAGATATATAATAAAGTACTATTTGAAAAACATATTAATAGAACAATTGTACGCACAATTAGAAATGCAGCTAGTTACGATAAAGCGTTTTATACGTTTGTAAAACATGATTCTGGATTTTTTAAGGCGCTCAAACCTATAGACAAACTGACTTTTTATTTTAAATGTTTATTTTGAAAGTCGATATTTTAGTAAGCGTTTGTAATATTTAAATTTTGTTTTAAAATCGGCTTCCTGAAAATAGCTTTTCATAAAGTTTAATTGGACTTCCGATAAATTCTGGCCAGTACTTTTCAACTTCAAAACTTCAAATGCGGTAGCATTCCCTAACGATTTTACTACTTTTTTAAGATTAGGTGTTCTGGATTCTGGAATGGCATCGGTTACTTCTTTTACATTTAAATAAGAGGAATAATTTTTAAAGAATTCCGATTGTAAAGAATATACACCACCTTCATGAACCCGATAAACAGCCGTTTCAAAATCCATAAAAATACCTTTGCCTTTTTGTAACAACACCAAATAAAGTGAATTATCTTTTGAATATATAAAGGACTTTAAAAGCTCTAAATCCAAAGCTTCTTTTTTAAAAACAGCAGTTAAGGTTAAGGTGCAATATGGTGAGAATATATTATTATAATCAATGGTTGTGTTTTCCGTTTGATGATTCCAAGTATTGGATAAAAAGCGGTTACCATTAAATATTTGATAGTTAGTCCAAGAAATGACATAGCCTGCATTTGCTTCTAAAAAATCCACTTGCTTTTGAAGTTTTAATGGATCTGTCCAATAATCATCACCTTCGCATAAAGCTATATATTTCCCTTCCGCTTGCGGAAAACTGTAATGCCACCAAGGCATAATATGTTGGGAATATTTATTTTCGGTTTGAAGAATAAGTTTAATTCGCGGATCTTTTTCTGCATGCTTTTTTAAAATAGCTTGTGTGCCATCGGTTGATGCATCATCGTGAATCTGAATTTCTATAGGGAATTTAGTTTTCTGAAGATAGAAACCTTCCAACGTTTGTTCTATATATTTTTCCTGATTAAATGTGGTGCAACATATAGTTAATACTGGTTTCATGCTTATTTGTTTTTTAGCTTTCCAGGAATTCCAACTATGGTATTTTCTGCTAAGCAGTTTTCTACAACCACGCTTCCGGCTCCAACGGTTACATTGTCGCCTAAAATAATATTTGGCAAAATAATAGCACCCGAACCAATATTGCAATTGTTCCCTATGGTTACTCGTCCTAAAATTTTAGCGCCGGGAGATACATCACAATAATTACCAATTTTAACATCATGATGGATGTGAGCTGATGTATTAATTAAGCAACCTTCACCAATTTGAACACTATTACTAATAAATACAAAAGGCATAATATTGGATCCTTGACCAATTTGAACATCCAAAGCACCAATAATAGCATGTTTTGAAATAAGCGTTTGATAAATGCCTCCTGCCTTTCTAAATTTTTCTACCATCTGTTTGCGTAAATGCGGTGTTCCAATTGCTGACACAAAATGCGGATTACTACTAAAGTCAATAGCATTTAAAGAATGTATAATGGGATATTTCCCCAAAAAAAATGCTTCTTCAGGTTTTGTATGATCGTCAAAAAAGGATAAAGCAGTTTCTACTGTAGTCGTTTCATTTAAAACAACTAACACATCTTTTGCGTGACCTTTTGCTCCAAGAACAATCATTTATAAAGAATTAATAACGTTACAGATTTCTGCAACTTGCTGTTTTTCTAATTCGAAATATAAGGGTAAACAAAGAATTTTACTGCAAATATCTTCAGAAATCGGCATGCTTACCGATTTTTCTAAATAAGGCAACTTATTTAATGACGGATAAAAATAGCGCCGAGGATATATTTTTAGCACTGCTAATTTTTCTAAAACCAGTTGCATAAAGATTTCATCTTTAAAAATAACAGGCATATACGAGTAATTTTTATCTGCAAATTTTCTAAAACCAAAAAGCGACACATTCGCATTGTCTTTTAGTAAAAACTCATAGGTTTCGGTTAATAGTTTGCGCTTGGCAATAATAGTATCAATATAAGGAAGTACACTTAAACCCATAGCAGCTTGCATTTCTGAAGCTTTGGCATTTATTCCCAAACCATGATATTCTAATGGTCCATTATGCCCAAAATTATGATGGTAATAACACTTTTTAAAAAGCGCATCATTAGGAACAAATATGGCACCACCTTCACCTGTATGAAATAATTTGGTAGCATGGAAACTGGTGGAAATTATATCGCCATATTCAAAAATGGATTTACCTTTATAGGTTACAGCAAAACAGTGTGCTGCATCATAAATGACTTTTAAATGATGTTTTTCAGCAATTGCCTGAATAGCTTCCACATCACAAGGATTTCCAAACACATGTGTTGCTAAAATAGCTTCGGTGTTTTCGGTAATTGCTGCTTCTATTTTTGCAGGATCTATAGTTAACATATCGCGTTCAATATCCACAAAAACAGGCGTGCAGTTTTCCCAAATAATAGCCGATGTTGTTGCTACGTAACTAAATGGCGTGGTGATCACTTCCTTTGTAATGCCTAATGTTTTCAAAGCAATTTGTAACGGTAATGTGCCGTTGGTAGTTATAAAAAAGTTGGAGACACCTAAATATGTAGATAATTTAGATTCTAATTCTAGAAGTAATTCACCTCTATTAGTCATCCATTTTTTATCCCAAGCACCTTTTAAAATGGCTTCGAACTCTTGGATTGGTGGCAGAAAGGATTGTGTAACGTTTATCATCAAAACAAAATTAACAAACTTCGCGTTCTAAAAGCTATAAAAATATTTTTTTTTATAATTGAAAGATTTGCTTCTTAAATGTATAATTTTACGGTTATAAAGTTCAAAAAATATGCCTAAAAAAATTCTAATTATCCCTTCTTGGTATCCAAACTCTAATAATGAATTGGTTGGGACATTTTTTCGGGAGCAGGCACATCTTTTGAATGCTAATGGATTCGACATAAAAATTCTTTTTGGTGTCGAGAATGAAGTGGGACTTTTTAAATATCTATCCATTCGTTTAACGCAACTTTTTAGTAAAAAAAACGGCTTAAATAAAACATACTTAAAACAAGAGCCTGAAGCATTCTCTTTTCCTATTTATCATTATAAAAAATGGCCAGAAAAACGGCAGCTTAAGTCTAGTAAACAGAAGTATCAACAGGCTTATAAAGCCATTACAACACTTTGGCAGCCTGAACTAATTCATGCTCAATGCAGTGCCAAAGGTGGTATTTACGCGCACTATTTATCCGAAAAAAACAACATTCCTTTTGTAATTATTGAACATCAAATATTTCTTCTTAATTACTATAAAAAGTACGTTCAAAAAGGCATTCGTGACGCTGTTGAAAATGCCTCTAAAATTGGAGCTGTTAGTTACCACCAACAACGTTGTATTTTGATGAATAGCATGGATTGCAATCCAACAATTATTTGGAATCTCATGGATGAAAGCAAGTTTGAAATAAATACAAAACAAACAAATACGAAATTCACCATTCTAACCATAAGCTACCCACATTTAATAAAAGATACTGAAACATTTTTTAGGAGTTTGGAAGCTTTTCAAACTATCTGTGAAGATAATTTTGAAGCCATTATAATTGGTAATGACTCTTTTAATGACAGCAGCAAAGCCAATAGTTCCTATTTTGAAACCTTGGCTAAAAAATATAATGTGCATGATTCATGCACATTCTATCCGCAACTCACACGAGCGGAAATAAACACCAAATTGCAATCGTGCCATGTTTTTGTTTCCACAAGTGTAGCTGAAACTTATGGTGTTGCCGTTAGAGAAGCCATGCTTTGTGGCAAACCCGTTATAGCAACAAAAAGTGGCGGTGTAGAAGACTCCATAACAGAAGAAACTGGTGTTTTGGTCAATTTAAAAGATACAAAAGCTATTGCAGAAAACCTGTTAAAAATAAAAAACAAGGAGTTAGTTTTTTCTCCAGAAACCATCAGAAATTATATTATTGAACAAAGTGGTCGAGATGCTTTTATTAGAACCATGACGGACTTTTACAATTAAAAAAAATTCCTAAACGCATGTCAGAATTGTACACAGCTTTAGAAAATCTGCAACACGGCAAAACCATCCTTTACCCTACAGATACCATTTGGGGATTGGGCTGCGATGCTACTAACGCCAAAGCCGTTTCAGAAATTTACGCGTTAAAAAAACGTGTAGAAAGTAAAGCATTAATCTGTTTAGTATCTAGCTTGGAAATGCTAAAAACCTATATTGAGGAGGTTCCAGAAGCTGCATTAAAGTTTTTAGAAACAGCAACAAAACCAACGACTATAATTTATAATAAGCCACGTTTAGTGGCACCAAATTTACTAGCCCGCGATAATACGTTGGCCATCCGGATTGTACATGAAGGTTTTGCTTACGAATTAATTGAATTATTCCAAAAACCCATTGTTTCAACGTCAGCAAATATGAGCGATTATCCTTCGCCAAAATCATTCAAAGAAATACATGCAGACATTTTAAAAGATGTGGACTATGTTGTAAATTTGCAAAACGAAAAAATCAACACACAGCCTTCCACAATTATTAAATTAAATAAGGACGGTAAAGTTGAAGTTATTAGGCCATAAATCTTCAATATTCAAGTAGTAAATTCCTGAAATTCAACTTGGGATTTTGAATGCGAAGGGTGTCTGTTAATCAATCAGACAGGGAATTTGAAACTTATGAATTACAAAAACGCATTAGAGCATTCTATATTTGAAACCATTTCCAAATCTGCTGAAGAATTGCAGGTTGACTGTTATGTGATTGGTGGTTTTGTTCGCGATTTTCTTTTGAAACGCGGAAATCCTAAAGATATTGATATTGTAGCCGTTGGAAGTGGCATTGAATTAGCTAGACAAGTAGCTAAAAACCTTCCCAATAAACCTAAAGTTCAAGTATTTAAAACGTATGGAACTGCCATGTTGCGTTTTGAAGATATAGAAATAGAATTTGTAGGTGCTCGTAAAGAAAGTTACCATGAGGACAGCCGGAATCCTGTTGTAGAAAATGGCACGCTGGAAGATGATCAGAATCGTCGGGACTTTACCATAAATGCTCTAGCGTTAAGTTTAAACAAATCTAATTTTGGCGATTTATTAGACCCTTTCCAAGGCGTTCTAGATTTAGAAAACAAAATAATTCGTACACCTTTAAATCCAGATATTACATATAGTGACGATCCGTTACGAATGATGCGGGCCATCCGTTTTGCTGCACAATTGCACTTTACTATTGAGCCCGAATCCTTACAGGCTATTTCAAAAAATAATAGCAGATTAGAGATTATAACAAACGAACGTATTGTTGTTGAACTGAACAAGATTTTAGAATCGCCAAAACCGTCCATTGGTTTTTTACTGTTGGAAGAAACAGGATTATTAAAACATATTTTACCTGAACTAACCGCATTAAAAGGGATTGATGAAATTGAAGGGCAACGTCATAAAGATAATTTTTATCACACATTAGAAGTCGTAGATAATATTGCAGAAAACACGGATAACCTTTGGCTTCGTTGGGCTGCTTTACTTCATGATATTGGAAAAGCGCCCACAAAACGCTTTCACAAAAAAAATGGCTGGACCTTTCATGCCCATGAATTTGAAGGCTCCAAAATGGTTTACCATTTATTCAAACGTTTGAAAATGCCTTTGAATGATAAAATGAAATTTGTGCAAAAAATGGTGTTTATGAGTTCTAGGCCTATTGCACTTGCGGATGATATGGTTTCAGATTCGGCTGTAAGACGTTTGGTTTTTGATGCTGGTGATTATGTGGACGACTTAATGACGCTGTGTGAAGCAGATATTACCACGAAGAATCCGAAGAAATTCCAGAAATACCACAATAACTTTAAGCTTGTACGTGATAAAATTGTAGAAGTTGAAGAACGTGATCAGATACGAAATTTTCAACCACCGGTTTCGGGTGAAGAAATTATGGAAACGTTTGGCATTAAACCTTCACGAGAGATTGGCACGATTAAAGAAAAAATTAAAGAAGCTATTTTAGAAGGTGAAATTCCCAATGAACATGAGGCGGCTTTTCAACTCATGTTGAAAGAAGGGGAACGTTTGGGGTTGACGCGAGTATAAGTTGCAAAGAGACAAAGTTGAAAAGTGGCAAAGCGGTAAAGCGGTAAAGCGGTAAAGCGGTAAAGCGGTAAAGCGGTAAAATAATTTGACACTAAAAAACATAATTCACAAATGGAAAGTTCAAAAAATAGCACCTTCAGAAAATTATTAGTCTGGCAAAAGTCTATGGCATTGGTGACTTTAATTTATAGTGAAGTAATGGTTTTTCCGCCTGATGAATTGTATGCGTTAACGTCTCAAATAAAAAGATCGGCAACCTCTATTCCGAGTAATATCGCAGAAGGTTACGGTAGAGAAGAAAAGAAAGATTATTTGCGTTTTTTGAACATTGCTTTAAGTTCGCTGTTTGAATTACAAACACAACTTGAAATAGCCTACAATTTAAAGTTTTTGAAACAAGATAATTTTAATAAATTATATAATGACAGTAGAAAAATTGAACGGATGCTTTCCAGTTTTATTCGTAAAATAAAAAACTAACCTTTTAAAAACTCTGTAACTCTGTAACTCTGAAAACTTAAAAAAATGAAAAAAGACAATAAAAAAGTAATCTACTGGCTCCTTACAGGTTGCGTTCTTATTTTTATCATGGTTGTGGTTGGTGGTATTACCCGATTAACAGATTCGGGTTTATCTATGTCCGACTACAAACTTATAACAGGAACTATCCCGCCATTAAATGATGCGGAATGGCAGGATGCTTTTGCATTGTATCAGCAGTATCCGGAATTTCAAAAGTTGCATTCACACTTTACTTTAGAAGATTTTAAAGGTATATATTTTTGGGAATGGTTTCATAGGTTAATTGGCCGAGTCATAGGATTAGTCTTTATTATTCCTTTCTTATATTTTCTATTTCGCAAGCAACTTACAAAAAGCACCATCAAAAAATGTTTGGTTTTATTAGGTCTAGGTGGATTTCAAGGTTTTTTAGGTTGGTATATGGTAAAAAGTGGTTTGGTAGATATGCCAGATGTAAGTCATTTCAGATTAGCAGCCCATTTAACAACGGCATTCTTAACCTTTGCTGCAACACTTTGGGTAGCTTTGGATTTAATATATCCTGATAAAAAAGTCATTGACAAAAAGTTTAGAAACCTTATTATTGTTAGCTACCTCATCCTCATTGTTCAAATAATTTATGGTGGATTTGTGGCCGGTTTAAAAGCTGGTTTACTGCATAACCATTGGCCTTTTATGAATGAAGGCAAATTTATGCATCACACGGTTTATATTTTAGAACCGTTTTATAAAAATCTCATTGAAAATCCAAGTGGTATTCAATTTATACATAGAACATTGGCTTACTTGGTTGTAGCATCCATATTTATTTTGTGGTTTAAAGCGCGCGAAATGGCCCTTACAAACCTCCAACAAAAGAGTATAAATGCTTTGCTGATTTTAGTCGGTTTTCAATTTTTATTAGGCGTATTAACCATCATTTATGCGGTTCCGTTGTGGTTAGGTGTGGCACATCAAGTGGGTGCATTTTTCTTGCTTTCAGCTATGACATTTACGCTACATCGATTTAGCAAATAATTTTAAAATAACTACCTTTGCGGCATAAATAAAAATATGATATACAGATTTCGAATAGTACTAGATAACGACACGGACAAGGACGTTTTTCGCGATATAGAAATTCGTGAAACGGATACCATGGAAGACCTTCATAATACCATTACACAATCCTTTGGATTTGATGGTACAGAAATGGCTTCGTTTTATTTGTCTGATGATGAATGGAATCAAGGTGAAGAAATTTCATTATTTGATATGAGCGATGGCTTGAATCCTGTAAAACTGATGAGTAGATCTGTATTAAAAGACACCGTGCATGAAGGTTTAAACAAACTTATTTATGTGTATGATTTTTTAAGCATGTGGACATTTTATGTGGAACTTGCTGAAATTGTTGAAGAAACCGAAGGTACAGATTATCCAAACCTCATGTTTGTTCATGGTCAAATTCCGGATGAAGCTCCAGAAAAAAACTTTGAAGCTGAAAGCTTTGACGACTACAATGAATTTGAAGACGATTTAGATGTGGACGATTATGATAATTTAGATTTTGACGAGAATTGGAATTAACACCTTGCTAGTCAATTAAGCAGACAACAATTACTATTAAAAAGCATTCTTAACCGAATGCTTTTTTTATTTTAGCATGTAACAAATTAATAACTTGCTCGTCCTACAAGTAACCATTAACCAAAAACAGAACTATTTTGGAAACCATACTGACAATTAATAATCTGACTAAAAAATTTGGCTTCCTTACGGCTGTTAAAGATTTATCATTCACCATCAACAAAGGGAATGTTTACGGGATCCTAGGACCTAATGGTAGCGGAAAATCTACCACATTAGGCATTGTTTTAAATGTTGTAAATAAAACATCTGGTGACTTTCATTGGTTTGATGGGAATACCTCAACACATGATGCTTTAAAAAAAGTAGGCGCAATTATTGAGCGACCAAATTTTTATCCATACATGACAGCGTATCAAAACCTGAAATTGGTTTGCAAAATTAAAGGGGTCCCTTTTAGTAAAATAGATGAAAAGCTAGAACTCGTTAAACTTTTAGATAGAAAAGACAGCAAGTTTCAAACCTTTTCTTTGGGTATGAAACAACGTTTAGCTATTGCATCAGCCTTATTAAACGATCCAGAAATTCTAATCTTAGATGAGCCAACCAATGGTTTAGATCCGCAAGGTATCCATCAAATACGAAGTTTAATTCAATTAATTGCCAGTCAAGGTACCACTATTTTATTAGCCTCCCATTTATTAGACGAAGTAGAAAAGGTATGTACACACGTGGTTATTCTTCGAAAAGGCGAAAAATTATATTCTGGCCCAGTAGACGAAATGATATCCAGTCATGGTTTTCTAGAACTTAAAGCAGAAGATACCAATAACCTTATGGCGTTCTTGGAAAGTAAAAAAATGTTTGGAAAAATTAAAGTTGAAGACGGTTTAATTACAGCATTTCTAGATGAACCTATGGATGCCAAAAGCGTTAACAAATTGTTGTTTGATAACGGTATCGTTTTAACCCATTTAGTAAAACGAAAAGAAAGTCTTGAAGAACAATTCTTACAATTAACAGACAACTAACCAATCAAAACCAACCACATGTTACGACTAGTAAATTTAGAATTGCAAAAATTACTGTTAAGCAGAACGAATAAAATATTAATATTTATTTCATTCATTTTGCCATTTACGGTTTTGGTATTGTCTTCCATAAAAATAAATTTCTTCGGATTTTTCACTTTAGAATTAGGCGAATTAGGCATTTTTAACTTCCCATTAATCTGGCATATCACCACATTTTTTGCCTCATATTTCAAATTGTTCTTTGCAATTGTTGTGGTGAGTATGATTGGGAATGAATACAGCAACAAAACCATCAAACAAAATTTAATTGACGGTTTAAGCAAAAAAGAATTTATACTCTCTAAATTTTACACCATTGTATTTTTCTCATTATTTGCAACGGTTCTAATTGCTGTGGCCTCATTTTTAATCGGCATGTACTATTCCAGTTATACGGAAGCAAGCATCATTTTTAGAGAAACCGAGTTCCTATTAGCTTATTTTGTAAAGCTTGTTGGATTCTTCACTCTCTGTTTATTTTTTGCCATGCTTTTAAGGCGATCCGCATTTGCATTAGCATTTTTATTCGTGCTTTATATAGTTGAATGGCTTGTATATTGGGGAGCTTATGAAGTTTTTGGAAATTCAGAAACGGCGTTTAAAGTTAAAGGCTTTTTACCATTAGAATCCATGTACAAATTAATAGATCAACCCATTCAGCGTATTATGATAACTAAATTTCCTGAAAAGGCCGATTTAGCTTATGACTATGCCGTGCATTGGTATGAAGTTGCAATTGTATTAATTTGGACAGCTATATTTGTGTTTTTGTCCTTAAGATTATTAAAGAAGCGAGATTTGTAATATATTTGGATCATATTGCTATCCAAATGAATAAAATTCTCTGTTACACGTTTTTACTATGTTTTGTTGGTGTTTTCAGTCAACAACAAGCGTCCAATTGGTATTTTGGCGAAAATGCTGGAATTCAATTTGCAGAAGATGGTACTATTACCGCTCTTGATGATGGTCAACTTAACACGGTTGAAGGCTGTTCTTCCATATCAGATGGTGACGGAAATTTATTGTTCTATACAGATGGAACTTTTGTCTACAACCGTAATCATCTAGTAATGAGTAATGGAGGCGATCTTTCAGGTCATGAATCAAGCACGCAATCTGCCATTGTAGTTCCAAAACCAGATGATGAAAATATATACTACATTTTTACGGTTGGCTCTAATCAAACTTTAACCGGATTAAAATATTCGGTTGTCGATATGACTTTGGACTCTGGTCGTGGAGCTGTAACTTTAAAAGATGAACCTCTTTTGTCTCAATGTGCTGAAAAAATTGCTGCAGTTTTAAAAGATTGTCAAACGGGTGCCATTTGGGTTATTACTTTTTCAAACCTTCAAGGCGCATTCAATAATCCCGCTACTGCAGATTTAGATACCTTTCATGCGTTCGAAATTACAGACGCTGGCGTCAATACAACGGCTGTAACATCCACTTTTAGTCCGATGAATCTTGGTGATGCACGAGGCTATCTTAAATTATCACCAGATGGTACAAAAGTAGCTTTGGCTAATGTAGATGATGGTTTATACCTTTTTGATTTTGATGTTACAATGGGTACAATGAGTAACAGTGAAATAATACCAATTTCTGGAAATAATAACCAACCTTATGGAGCTGAATTTTCACCAAACAGCCAAATTTTATATGTAACCGCTTCAAATGATTTTTTTGGTGGAGGTGACAACAACCCCAATGCACATCAATCAAAACTGATACAATTTGACTTAACAGCTGCTGACATAAGTGATTCGGCTCTTGTTTTGGACAACCGAAACGCTTACCGAAGTGCATTGCAATTGGGTCCAGATGGTAAAATATATAGGTCTATGGCAGCAACGTATACTCAGGGTTTATCATTTTTAAGTGTCATTAATAATCCTAATATGGTTGGTACTGATGCTAATTACCAACACAATGCCGTTTCATTAGGCACCAATAATTCAACTCAAGGTTTACCACCTTTTATAGCCTCTTTTTTTACAGAAAAAATTGATATTACTAATGGTGTTGCTGAAGCCAATAATTTATTACTGTGTACAGGCGATACTTTTACATTAATTGCAGAAGATATTCCAGGAGCAACATACACGTGGACATTGGATAACAGCCCAATTCCCACACCAACTCCTCCAAATGAATTGTTTTTAAATACAGGAGGTGATTACTCGGTTTTTATTGAAATACCTAGCAATGATTGTGAGTCGAAAGAAGGCCAAGCCATTGTAACATTTTATGATGTTCCAACAATAAATCCGGCTCTAGATTTAGATATTGATGCGTGTAGTGGCGATTTGACGACGGAATTTGATTTAACAACACGTGATTCAGACATATTAGGTATGCAAAATGCTAGTGTATTTGAAGTTCATTATTTTGAATCCCAAATGGATGCTGATAATAACGAAAATGAGATAACGGGCTTATTTACTAACACCATGAACCCAACCCCTATTTTTGCACGAATTCATAATAAAAACAACCCGAATTGTTATGAAACCACCGCCTTTGAAGTGGAAGTGTTTATTACACCAACGGCAAATCCAATTCCCGATCAAATCTGGTGCGATGATGCTACTGATGGAGATGCTACGAATGGTCAAGCAGACATTAATTTATTAGATTTTAATGCAATAGTTTTAGATACGCAAAGTTCAATGGATTTTAATGTTACATATCATAATTCGTTTGCTAATGCCGAAACTGGGGCTAATCCACTGCCAAACACATATTATAACCAAACAGCCTTTCAAGAAGAGATTTTTGTTCGTGTTGAAAATGACATCAAAACGGATTGCTTTAGTACAACATCATTCATGGTAACCATAAACCCCTTACCTCCTGCTTTTAATACCAGCTTAATTCAATGTGATGAAGATGGCAATATGGATGGTAGAACGAGGTTTAATCTAGACGAAGCTTTTGATACCTTATCAGGAAACTCCACAACGGTTTCTATAGAATATTATGAAAATTCAATAGATGCAGATTCTGGAATTAGCATGTTAGACCCTTTAGGCTATATTAATTCGGCAAATCCAGAAATAGTTATTGCAAAAATTATTGATAATACAACGGGGTGTTACAGTTTAGCCAATTTATCACTAGAAGTAAGTACCACACAAATAAACAATTATCAAGCACCTGAAGTTTGTGATGAATTAGACTCCGAAGATGGTATTAACACCTTCGATTTGAATGCCATAACGACAGCTATTCAGCAAGACAATACCATTACATTTCCCGTATCCTATTATGCGAATTATAATGATGCCTTATTAGAACAAAATGCCTTATCAACACCATTTAATAACACCATACCTTATAATCAAACAATCTATTCACGTGTAGAAAACAATAATGCCTGTTATGGTATTGGTGAAGTTTCATTTACCATTAACCCAAGACCACAATTGGAGGCAGATGAAACCGTATTATATTGTTTAAACACCTTTCCGAATACAATTACTTTGGATGCAGGTATTTTAAATGATTCGGCTAACAATTATACCTATTCGTGGACTTCTGGTCAAACCACAAATAGTATTGCTGTAAATGAAGTTGGCACCTATACAGTTACAGCAACTAATGCATTTGGTTGTACAAAAACGCGTTCTATTACTGTTGAACCTTCTAATATTGCAACAATTGAAACCATTACTATTCAAGATGCACTTCAAAGTAACAATACGATAACAATTATTGTTTCAGGTGAAGGCGAATACGAATTTGCGCTATTTGATGCCACTGGAGCACTATATACAGCCTATCAAACAAGTAATGAGTTTACCAATGTAGATCCAGGGATTTATGCGGTTAGCATACGAGACGTTAAAAACAATTGTGGCATTGTTGAAGATATGGTTTCCGTTATAGGTTTCCCTAATGTGTTTACACCAAATGGCGATGGCACCAATGATACATGGAACGTTCAGGGCGTAACAGCCATGTTTCAACCTAGTACACGTGTTCAGATTTATAACCGTTTTGGGAAATTACTAAAAGAGTTAAGCCCATTAAATGGTGGCTGGGATGGAACCTACAATGGTGAAGTTATGCCAAATGACGATTATTGGTTTTCTGTAAAACTACAAGACGGTCGTATTTTTAAAAGTCATTTTACCTTAAAACGTTAACAGTAAAAAATCGTACATTTAAAACTGTAACACCGTTCTATGTTTCAGTTAAACAAAATTATAGTATTCATTTGTTGTATTGCTACCTCTGTGGCATTCAGTCAAGAAATAGCACTATTTCAGCAATTTAATGGTCGGTATGATTATTTGGCAATAGGTAATACCCTCAATCCTTTTGAAAACAATTTAGACCGCAGTTTTTGTGAAATTTTACCACAATCCCAAGCCGAGTTAACCCTAAATCCCGATTGGAATGTTGTAGCCGCCTATTTGTATTGGGCCGGCTCCGGAAGTGGGGATACCGAAGTCAGCTTAAATGGAATTCCCTTTTTAGCGGATAATACTCATTTGGTAGATTATAACGATCCAAATTACGGACTCCTCACCTATTTTTCCTGTTATACGGACATTACAGAATACATACGAACAGTTAGAAATAGTATGTATACGTTTTCAGATCTTGACATTTCAAACATTTTAACCACCAATGATGGCTACTGTAATAACCGGACTAATTTTGCAGGTTGGAGTATTTATATTATTTATGAAAACACAAATCTACCGCTCAACCAAATAAACCTATTTCAAGGGTTGGAAATTATTAATAGAAATGTGCAAGAAAAAACCATTTTATTGGACAACATTAATGTTTTAGATAATGAAGGCGCAAAAATTGGCTTTTTAGCGTGGGAAGGTGATGCGAATTTAAATTACGGCGAATCGCTTTTAATCAATAATAACATACTTTCTAACCCTCCTTTAAATCCGGCTAATAATGCCTTCAACGGCACAAATTCTTTCACTGCAAGTAACACATTTTATAATGGTGATTTAGATGTGTACAACATTGAAAATAATATTGCCATTGGCGATAATTCCGTTGAAATTAAATTAACAACCGGTGATTTGGATGAATTTGGTATTCTTCAAGCTGATTTAATCATTTTGAATAACATGATTACAGTTTTAAACAGTCAGCTACCAGACGCAACTATTATTTTGGATGCCTATCGTTTAGAATGTGCCACTAGAATTGTTACTATAGATTATACAGCGTTTAATATAAACTCTACTGAAATTTTATCAGCAGCCACACCAATAGCCTTTTATGCAGATGGGCTTCTAGTCGCCCAAAGTGAAACTCAAGACATGATCCCCATAGATGGTTTTGAAACACAATCCATAACCATTAATATCCCTGACATTATTCCAGATAGTTTTACGCTTCAAATTATAATTGATGATGTAGGAAATGGAACTGGCATTGTTACCGAATTAAATGAATTAAATAACATAACAACAGAACCCATTACATTATTACCTATTCCTGAAGTTACACAACTACAACCCTTAGAGGCTTGCGATATTGGATTTAATCAAGCAACCTTCAATCTAACCGAACAACTTCAATTTATTGACTATGAATCAATTGAAGATGTAAGTTATTATGAATCGGAAACTGATTTGTTTAATCAGGAAAACCAGATATTAATTCCAGAATATTTTAACAACGACACCTCACCTCAAGAAATTTTTATTCGTATTGATACGGATTTCTGCTTTAATTTTTATAAATTTAATGTGCGTGTAAAAAATTGTCCGCCTTATATTCCCCAAGTCTTCACACCAAACCATGACGGATTTAACGATTGGTTTAATATTCAAGGGCTTTACACTATTTTTGAGAATCATAAACTATTAATCTACAACCGTTGGGGAACACTAATTTTTGAAGGAAACAATGATTTACCATGGGATGGAAAAGCTAATAAAGGCATATCAAATCAAGGAAATTTAGTGCCAGTTGGCACCTATTTTTATGTACTCTATTTAAATGATTCCAATTATGAAACTATGACCGGTTATGTGTATGTAAACTATTAAATAAATATAAATCTGCATTTAAACGGTAAAATTAGCGTTTCATCTGATTATTTTATTACATTTGTTTTACTAGCCCCAAATCTGTTAGTGACAACCTGAAATAAAAAAATGAAGAAAATCTTCTTATTCACCTCACTATTAGTAGCTTCCATCAATAACAGCTATGCACAACAAATATCTATAAATGATACGTTTACAGCACAGCAACTTATCGAGGACCGTTTAATTGATGGTTGTGTGGAGATTTCTAATGTGCAATCCGTTATAAACGGCTCCGTAAATAATATAAATAGTTTTGGTTATTTTGAGCGTGCAAATTCCACTTTTCCTTTTGAAAACGGTATCCTATTATCTACTGGAGCAGCCGTTTCAGCTGGAAATACTGTAAATGCAAACCCTTTAAATGATGGTGAAGCAGATTGGCTTACAGATTCAGATTTAGAAACTGCTTTAGGAATTACGAATACGCTAAATGCCACATCTATAGAATTCGATTTTATTTCGGTTTCAAACCAAGTGCAATTTAATTACATTCTAGCATCCGAAGAATATTTTGCTAATTATCCTTGTGAGTATTCCGATGGTTTTGCATTTCTAATTAAAGAAGCCGGTACCACTGATCCTTATGTAAATGTTGCCGTAATTCCAGGAACTACAATACCCGTAAATACCAGTACGATACATGAAGAAGTTGTAGGATTTTGTCCCGCAGAAAACGAACAATATTTTGAAGGTTATAATTTAGGTGACACCAATTTTAATGGGCGTACAACCGTTCTTACAGCTTCAGCAACTATTCTACCTAACGTCCAATATCACATTAAATTAGTGATTGCAGATCAAGAAGATGAAAATTTTGATTCGGTGGTTTTTATACAAGGAAATAGTTTTAATTCAACCGTTAATTTAGGGCCAGATATTACAACCTGTGCTGATAGTGTCACTTTAAATGGAGATATTCAAAACCCACTAGCAACTTATGTATGGTCTGAGAGTGGTGTACCAATTTCAGGAGAAACTAGTCCTACTTTAACCGTAAACACCTCTGGGACATACACCGTTTCCATTTCTATTCCTATCAATAGCACCATTTGCGAAATTGAAGATACCGCTATTATAACCTTAAGTTCTGAACAATCAGCTGGAAATATTTCAGATTACATTGTTTGTGATGACCCAAGTAATGATGGTGTTTACACCTTCGATTTATCCATAAAAGATCCCGACGTTCTTGCAGCTGTCCCAACTGGAAATTACAACATCTCTTACCATTTCAACGCTAACAGTGCGCAAGACGGCAGTTTCCCAATTTCAACACCATTTCAAAATTCAGTAAATCCGCAAACCATTTATGTACGGATTTTAGATACTGATAATGGCTGTTTAGCGTTCGGTACATTTAATCTAATTGTGAATCCGGTACCAACCATTACACCGCCAACAACTTTAGAAGTATGCGACGATGGCAATGGAGATGGATTTACACTGATAGACCTATCCGTAAAAGACACTGAAATTACGGGAGGAAATCCAGGCTATGCGGTAACATATCATTACAACCAAACAGATGCGGAATCTGGTGCAAATCCTGTACCTGAACCCTACTCTAACATGACCCAAAACGATCAGCTTTTCGTGAGTGTTTTGGATACGGCTACTGGCTGTAGAAGCACAACAACTTTAAATGTTAGCGTTCTTGATAGTCCTGCTATTGATAATGCCTCACATACCATAGACGCTTGTGAACAAGACGATGATGGCTTTGAAAATTTTGACTTAACAACAATTATTGATGATGTTTTAAACGGATTGACCAATGTATCCACTACATTTCATACAACCTATGAGGATGCCCAAACAGGTGATAATCCCATTGCAGATATCACCAACTACACAAATACTACACCACTATTTCAAGTCGTTTTTATTCGAGTTGTAGATAACGTTACAGGATGCCCCTCTATTGCTACTATTGAATTACACACCAATTTACTCCTTAATGAAAGTAATATTAGAAATTTTTCGCGCTGCGATGATGCATCTAATGATGGTATAGTCAATTTTAACCTAGAGAATATTGCAACAACCATTATTAATGGGCTATTAGATGTTACCGTTGCTTTTTATGAAACTGAAGCCGATCAAACTGCTGGAAATAATGCCATTGACCAAACCGTTCCTTATGAGGTTACAGAAACACCTTTCACTTTGTTCATTACAATTATAGGTGCTACTTGTTCGGTTGATTCTGAAATAGAACTTATTATTCACCCAGCAACCATTTTACCCACTTTAGGATCGGTAACCTATTGCGATACGGATGATGACACCATGACATCGGTGGATTTATTTAGCTTCAACACCTCTGTAAGTTCAGGAATTCCAAATGCAGAAGTAAGCTATTTTCTAACGGAAAATGATGCTATAGACAATGTGAATCCATTACCGCCTTTTTATGACAATACCAGTAATCCTTTTGAAGTTTATGTTCGCGTAAGAAATGGTACTACGGGTTGTTTTGATATTGCCTCTTTAGAAATTGAAGTGTTACCAGCACCAACAACTACACAACCTAGTAATGAAATTATTTGTGATGATGACCAGGATGCCTTTACCCTAATTAATTTAGATGCCAAAATTCCAGAAATTGTTACTGCCACAGAAGGTTTAAATATTACGTTTCATACATCATTATCAGATGCACAATCCAATACAAACCGAATTACAAATACCAATGCCTATAATGCCAATACACAAACTGTGTTTTCACGAGTGGAGCGTATAACCACAGGATGTTTTGCTATTGAAAATTTCGAGATTGTCGTTAATACCTTACCTGTGTTTACACCCATTGCCGACTTTAATAACTGTGAAACGGATGGTAATCAAATTGCAGAGTTCATCTTTGAAGAAAAAGATGCGGATATTTTAAATGGCCAAACTGGAAAACGCGTTTTGTATTTTGAAAATGCCAATGACGCCATAAACAGAACCAATATAATTGACAAAACCGCTGTTTATGAAAACATATCAAACCCACAGACCATTCATATTCGTGTGGAAAACATTAGTGATACCAGTTGCTTTGGTGTAAGCACCTTTTTTATCGAGGTCGGTTCTATTCCAATCTTTAATCCGCCTTTAGACACCTTTTTATGTGATGATATTTCTAATGATGCTCAAGAATCTTTTGATTTAACCGAAATTCAAACTGCCATGAGTCTGGGTAGTACTGATAATTTAACCATTACCTTTTATGAAAGTCTAGAAGATGCTGAAAGCGCTGAAAATCCAATCGATTTAAATTACACCAATCAAAGTAATCCGCAACAAATTTATTCACGAATTGAAAACGGTACCTATTGCCATGGAATTGCTGAATTTGGACTGAATGTTATTCAAGTTCCAAATGTAAACCAGGCTTCGCTTATGTCAGCTTGTGATACCGATTATGATGGATCTACAACCTTCGATTTAACCGTTTCAGAACTAGAGGTATTGGAAATCAGACAAAACAATATTTTAGTAACCTATCATGAAAATATAGCCGATTTGGAAGCAAATACAAATAATATTCCCAATCCAGACGCCTATGAAAATATTGAAAATCCGCAAACCGTATATATTCGCGTAACCAATACCGTGTCTCAATGTTATGTTATGGTGCCATTGGACTTGGAAGTAAATTTACCGCCAACCATAAATCCAATAACGGATTATAACACCTGTGATGCCGTTAACAATATTTTTGATTTAAATGAAACCATCACGAGTTTAATTGATACACAATCCAATGTAGCTGCTACGTTTTATGCCTCACAAACGGATGCTGAATCAGCACTAAACCCATTAGATAGTAATTACAATTATGGTTCCAATAACGACACCATCTATGTGCGGGCTGAAAATACACTTACAAATTGTTTTGCTACAAGTTCATTCACGCTATTGGTAAATCCAAACCCTACAGCAGTCACACCTGCAAATTTAGAGGCTTGTGATGATGATTTTGATGGGATGCGTGTTTTCGATTTATCACAACAAACAAACACAATTTTAGGTGGTCAAAATCCAGCTAATTTTACCGTAACCTATTATGAGCTGGAAATTGAAGCATTAGAAAATGATAATCCCATTACCGATTTAAACTACAACGCGTTTCATGAGCAAACTATTTATGTACGCGTTCAAAATAATACCACAGGATGTTTTGCGACAACTAATTTTTTAACTTTGGTTCAAAGAAAACCTTTTGTAGAAATTCCAGACCAGACGGTTTGTTTAGATAATTTACCTTTAGTTGTTTCAGCTGAAACAGGATTTGATACGGATACGTATTTGTGGTCTACCAATGCAACAACGCCTGAAATAGAAATCACCCAAATAGGAAGCTATTCGGTAACCGTTAGGTCGGATTATGGGTGTACTACTTCCGTTACATTTAATGTTATAGAATCTGAACAAGCTACTATAGAATTTA
>NZ_JBLXHU010000013.1:0-83473 GCF_048259285.1 Bizionia sp.
AACTCGCTAACAAAATTTTGCTCGATTTTAAAAAATTGACTGCTCAAACAGCCTAAAATTTCACGTTGTTATTATGTCAAATTTCACGATAAATTTTCGATAGGCCGATTTAGAGTTTAAAGAAAGATAACATCATGTTTAACTATTGTGACTTTAATAAAACGAATGCAATCCATTTAAATAAAGTTTAACGCTTTTTCGGTTTACAATTTATTTCTTCTTTAAATCTTTTTTAGCTTGTCTGGCTTGATTTCTAACCACTATTTTGGAAATATAAATACTAATTTGGTATAATAGCAAAATAGGAATAGCCACAATAACTTGACTCGCAATATCCGGAGGCGTAATAATGGCCGAAATAATTAAGACAATTACCAAGGCAAACTTGCGGTATTTTTTTAGAATTTGCGGCGTTACAAGTCCGATTTTAGTTAAAAAATAAATTACAATAGGGAGTTCAAACACGAGTCCGGAGGCTAGGGATGACGATCGTACTAAAGCAATATATGAGCTCAAATCTATTTCATTTGAAATTTCACTACTCACCGTATAGGTTCCTAAAAAATTAATAGATAAGGGTGTAACAATATAGTAACCAAATAGGACACCAATAAAAAACAGGATTGAGGTAACGATAATAAAACCGCGTGAATGTTTACGTTCATTTGGGTTTAGCCCTGGGCTAATAAATTTCCAGAATTGGTATACCACATAGGGAAATGCTATAATTAATCCGGCATAAATAGAGGTCCAGATGTGTGCAGAAAATTGGCCTGCCATGGTTCTGTTTTGAATACGGAATGGAAACTCTTCAAGGCAAAAGGTGGTTTCAATGCCTATAAATTGAGATGCTTTACACAGCCACTGATAGGTGGGGAAGCTCATTCTTTTTGGGCCGAAAATAATGGTTTCAAAAATGAAGTCGGATAATAAAAAAGCGAAAGATCCTGCTATTAAAATAGCAAATGTTGCACGAATTAAATGCCATCTTAAATCTTCCAGATGGTCCAAAAAGGACATCTCATTGATACTCTTTTTTGCCATTATATAATGCCTTCTTTTATTAAGTCATGAATATGAACGATGCCCGCATATTGGCCATTTTTTTCAACTAATAATTGGGTAATACCATAGGATTCCATCAATTCTTTGGCATCCACAGCCATGGCATTTGCATCAATACTTTTTGGGTTTGGACCCATAATATCTTTAGCGGTTAAATTGCTAAAGTCGTTGGATTTTGTCAGCATGCGCCTTAAATCGCCATCGGTAATAATACCCACAACTTTATGGTTGTCTACAACGGCTGTAACACCTAACATTTTTTCAGAAATTTCAATAATAACCTCCTTAATATTGGTGTTTGGATTTACTTGTGGTTTTTCATTTACGTCGCTCATATCGCTCACCCGTAAATACAATTTTTTACCCAATGCACCACCGGGATGGTATTTGGCAAAATCGTTGCTGGTAAATCCGCGAAGTTCTAATAAGCAAACCGCCAAAGCATCACCCATAACCAATTGTGCCGTGGTACTTGTTGTTGGTGCTAAATTATTAGGGCAAGCTTCTTTTTCTACAAAGGTATTGAGTAGGAAGTCCGAGTTTTTTGCTAGGAACGAATCGCGATTACCTGTAATGGCAATCATTTTATTTTTTGCACGTCTAATAAATGGCACCAGCACCTTAATTTCTGGTGTATTTCCGCTTTTTGAAATACAAATAACCACATCGTCTTCAAGAATTAAACCTAAATCGCCATGAATGGCATCGGCTGCATGCATAAAAACGGCAGGTGTTCCAGTTGAGTTTAACGTGGCTACAATTTTAGTCGCAATTATAGCACTTTTACCAATACCGGTAATAATAACACGGCCTTTAGAATTAAATATACATGTAACAGCATCCGAAAAATCGGTATCTATTAAGGAAGACAAGTTAGCAATGGCCTGACTTTCCATGTTAATAGTCTGTTTGGCAGTGTCTAAAATGGTATTTTGAGTTTTCAAAATTTATTATTTTTTTGGGTTGATGCTTTTAAAGATTTTATTATCTTTAAAGTTATTCAAACTAAATAATTAATTTGTTGGTTTTTGAATGTTGCAAAGCTAACAAAAATAATTATGAGAGTTCTGTAAATGCACTCGTAATTAATTAATAGCAAAATTCAATACAGTGCGTTTTAAATGAGGGAAAATAAAATTTTAAAAACGATACATGTCTGTAAATGAAAATGACTTGCACAGCGCATTAAAAACCTATTTTGGATTTAGTGCATTTAAAGGCTTGCAAGAACCAGTAATAAAAAGTCTTTTATCGGGTAAAGATACATTTGTAATCATGCCAACGGGTGGCGGAAAATCATTATGTTACCAGTTGCCAGCGTTGATGCAAGAGGGTACTGCCATAGTCGTGTCTCCTTTAATTGCTTTAATGAAAAATCAAGTAGATGCTATTCGTGGTGTTTCTGATCACCATGGTGTTGCCCACGTTTTAAATTCGTCTTTGAATAAAACCGAAATAAAACAAGTTAAACACGATATAACAGCCGGCATAACCAAGTTGCTATATGTAGCACCTGAATCGCTTACTAAAGAGGAAAACGTTGAGTTTTTACGATCTGTAAAAATCTCGTTTATGGCCGTTGATGAAGCCCATTGTATTAGTGAATGGGGTCATGATTTCCGACCGGAATACCGAAATTTAAAAAGTATTATTGAACGTATAGGCGATAACATTCCAATTATTGGCTTAACAGCTACGGCCACACCAAAGGTTCAAGAAGATATTCTTAAAAATTTGGGAATTCATGATGCTATGACCTTTCAAGCATCCTTTAATAGACCTAATTTGTATTACGAAGTCCGCCCAAAAACCAAAAATGTGGATGCGGATATTATTCGCTTTGTAAAGAAATACGAAGGAAAGTCGGGAATTGTATATTGCTTAAGTCGCAAGCGTGTAGAAGAACTAGCCCAGACCCTGCAAGTAAATGGTATTAAAGCTGTGCCGTATCACGCGGGATTGGATGCTAAAACGCGGGCCAGCCATCAAGATATGTTTCTCATGGAAGATGCGGATGTTGTGGTTGCAACCATTGCTTTTGGCATGGGCATTGACAAGCCGGATGTCCGTTTTGTAATACACCATGATATACCGAAGAGTATAGAAAGTTATTACCAAGAAACGGGTCGTGCTGGTCGTGATGGCGGCGAAGGCTATTGTTTAGCATTCTACGCCTATAAAGATATTGAAAAGTTAGAGAAATTTATGTCAGGCAAGCCTGTTGCTGAACAGGAAATAGGTCATGCCTTGCTTCAGGAAGTGGTTGCTTATGCCGAAACATCTATATCCAGACGAAAATTTATTCTTCATTATTTTGGTGAAGCATTTGATTCTGAAACTGGCGACGGTGCTGATATGGATGATAATATGCGTCATCCTAAAAAGCAGCATGAAGCCAAGAAGAATGTTGTTTTACTGCTAGAAACCGTTTCCAAAACGAATGAAAAATATAAATCTAAAGATTTAGTACAAGTTATAATAGGTAAAGAAAATGCCTTAATTATTTCTCATAAAACCAACGAGCAGCCATTTTTTGGGCTGGGTAGTTCGGAAAGTGATAAATATTGGATGGCTTTAACACGCCAAGTATTAGTTGCTGGTTTGCTTAAAAAAGATATTGAAACCTATGGTGTTATAAAATTAACGCCAGCAGGTTTGGCCTATCTGGAAAATCCGAAGTCGTTTATGATGACGGAAGATCACTTATTTAATGCCGAAGTAGATGACGCCATTATTACCGCCTCTAAAGGTGGTGGAGCCGTTGCCGATGTGACATTGATGAACATGCTTAAAGATTTAAGAAAACGAAATGCCAAACGTTTAGGGGTGCCGCCATTTGTTATTTTCCAAGACCCATCATTAGAAGATATGGCTTTAAAATATCCAATTTCTATTGAAGAAATGAGCCATGTACATGGTGTAGGAGATGGGAAAGCTAAAAAGTATGGTAAAGACTTTGTGGATTTAATTACACGCTATGTGGAGGAGAATGATATTGTGCGACCGGATGATATGATTGTGAAATCGACAGGCATGAATTCGGCACTCAAGCTATACATTATTCAAAATATAGACAGAAAGCTACCGCTTGACGATATTGCATCGGCAAAAGGAATGTCTATGAGCGAATTTATCAAGGAAATGGAGGCTATAGTTTTCTCTGGAACTAAATTGAATATTAATTATTGGATTCAGGATATTTTGGATGAAGATCAGCAAGAAGAAATTCATGATTATTTCATGGAAGCCGATACGGATAAAATAGATGTTGCTATAGATGAATTTGATGGGGATTATGACGATGAAGAATTGCGTTTATACCGTATTAAGTTTATTAGTGAGGTGGCGAATTAGGTTCAAGTTCCTTCCCTCGGCAGGCAGGCAAGGGTTTCTGTGTTGGCAGTTGAGGATGGTTTAAGGATTATATTTCAAAAGGCTCTTCATTGCTAGGTTCTTATTTTGCCTTTAGCTTCAAGTTCCACTTGGATTTCAATTTTACTTTAAGTTCAATTTCATATCTTTGCACCTCATTAAAAAAACAATATGATGCAAGACGGATTATACGCAAAATTTCACACTAATAAAGGTGACATTTTAGTTGCTTTAGAATATAAAAAAACACCAGGAACCGTGGGTAACTTTGTTGCTTTGGCTGAAGGAAATTTAGAGAATTCTGCTAAAAAACAAGGCACACCTTATTATGATGGTTTAAAATTTCACCGTGTTATTCCAGATTTCATGATTCAAGGTGGTTGTCCACAAGGAACTGGAACAGGAAATCCAGGTTATAAATTTGACGATGAATTTCATCCGGATTTAAAGCATGATGCACCGGGAATTTTATCGATGGCGAATGCCGGTCCAGGAACTAATGGGAGTCAGTTTTTTATTACTCATGTTGAAACACCTTGGTTAGACGGTAATCATACCGTTTTTGGAAAGGTAGTGGAAGGACAAGATGTGGTTGATGCTATTGCGCAAAGTGATACGCTTGATGCATTAGAAATTATACGTATTGGAGAAGATGCTGAAAAATTTAATGCCGTTGAAGCTTTTAGAACGTTTGAAGGTTCTCGCGAAAAGCGCTTGGCTGAAGAAAAAGCAGCAAGTGAAGCAGAATTAGATACATTAGCCGCTGGTTTTGACAAAACAGAAAGTGGTTTGCGTTATCAAATCCTTCAAAAAGGAAGCGGTGCACAAGCAAAAAAAGGTCAAACGGTATCAGTACATTATAAAGGTCAGTTGGCGGATGGAACGGTTTTCGATTCATCATACAAGCGTAAGGAACCGTTAGAATTTCAAGTTGGCGTTGGTCAAGTTATTGCGGGTTGGGATGAAGGTATTTGCTTATTGCAAGTAGGTGATAAGGCTCGATTGGTTATTCCAAGTCATTTAGGATATGGTGCCCGTGGTGCTGGAGGTGTTATTCCAGGCGATGCCACCTTAATTTTTGATGTAGAATTGGTTAACGTTAAATAATTTTTAGAAGAAAACGGATTTACACTGTAACAAATAGTCAAAAAAACGTCTCATTTTTAATGGGACTTTTTTTTGCTTAAATTTTAGCAATCACCACAAAAAATATAATTTTATGAAGTTAGCATATACCTATCTATCCGTTTTCATTGTTGTTTTTGTTATTAGCTGTTCAAACAGTATCCAGTATACAGATGCTATAAAGGCAGAGACTTCGGGTCGGTATTTATACCATCCCGATGCTGTTATTGACGTTTTTTATAAAAATAATCATTTGTTTTTAAATTGGCGAGGGGCCGAAATTAAACCGGTTGCCCTGGATGAATACACTTTTTTTGTACCTGATATGTATCAGAAATTGCAATTTTTGAAACACCCAAGTACCAAAACTTCCTATTTGGCTATTATTCCAGAAAACGAGGGTGATTCTATTAGGTATGCCTATAAAAAAGTGCCTGATACTTTTAATACGCCGTCTATGCATTTAGCAAATAAAAATTATGAGGCCGCACTTCAAGGTTTTCTAGCCATTAGAAAACAAGACTCTGTTTCGGTATTTATAAACGAGCGTGACTTTAATAGTATGGGCTATGAATTTTTGAGGGATAAAAAATATGGTGATGCCATTGCTGTTTTTAAACTGAATACGGCGTTGCATCCTGATAGTGATTATGCTTATGATAGTTTGGCGGATGGCTATTTAACCCAAGGTGACAGCCTATTAGCATTTACGCATTATAAAAAAGCACTTGAATTAAATCCTAGTAACAAACGCGCCAAGAAATATGTTTCGGCTTATGCATTGAAAGTGACGGATTAAGAATTGAAAATACGAATTACTTTTTCCATTTAATATTGCAACCCATACTCGGTTTTTGGATTCTATTATTTTCTTTATTATCAATAATACAATCCAAAGCATGGCGTAAATCTGATCCTGTTACTGGGATATTGTTTCCCGGACGGGAATCGTCCAACTGACCGCGATAGGTGAGTTCTAAATCTCTATCAAACACAAACAAATCTGGTGTGCAAGCAGCCTGATAGGCTTTAGCTACCTCTTGTGTTTGATCAAATAAATACGGAAAAATATACCCTTCATTTATGGCGTGTTGCGCCATTTTATCTGGTGCATCTTGGGGGTAGTTTTCCACATCATTACTAGAAATAGCAATAAAGTTGATACCTTTACTTTTGTATGTCTTTGCTAATTTTACAAGCTCAGCATTCACATGAGTAACGTATGGACAATGGTTGCAAATAAACATGATTACCGTTCCATGAACACCCTTAGCACTTTCTAGTGTTACCATCTCATTCGAAACGGTGTCCTTTAAATTGAAACTTTTAGCTTTAGTACCTAAAGGAAGCATGTTTGAAGCTGTTTGCGCCATATAATATTAATTTATTTTTAATGGAATAAAGTTAAGTAATATTTGACTTACGCCCAATTTGTTGACATGTAATTTATTCTTCTAATGATTATAATCAATTCCTTCTCAAGTAATTTTTTATGTATTGAACACTCACAGGTGTTAAAGTCTTTCTTTATTATTTACCATTCTTGTTTATTTTAAATTTAGGTGTTTATGAACTTTTGATTTGCTTTGCCTAAAAAAGAAACAAAACTGCCTGCCGGCAGGTAGGCAGCCTAAAATTTATCGGCATCTTCATTGCAAATTTCACGATAAATCTTCGATAGGCCGTAAATAGGAGTCTTTAACGTAATTATCATCACACGTGTTTTAGAATTATCAAGAAGCACAGAGGGTATACTGTTATAAATAAAATGTTTAGGTCAAAACTAAATTCAATCAAGGATAAGGCTTATTCAATTTATTGGAATTTGATTTGCTATTTTAAAATTTTACTATCATATTACAACTCTAATTAGCCTACTAACTAACGCTTTTTTTTTTCATGCAGGAACTTGACCGAGTTCAAATTCATTTTGATTCCAATAATTTGTGGATTCTAAACGTGGCGCTTGCTGTTGTCATGTTCGGCGTGGCACTAGGAATTTCAATGGCAGATTTTAAAGCCTTGATTAAAGCACCTAAAGTTGTTTTAATTGGATTGCTTTCCCAATTTGTTTTATTACCCATGTTAACTTATGCCTTTATAGTTTTGGTGAATCCGCAACCAAGTATAGCCTTGGGTATGATGATGGTGGCCGCTTGTCCTGGTGGAAATATATCCAACTTTATGACGCATTTGGCGGGCGGAAACACAGCGCTTTCAGTAAGTTTGACCGCTTTTTCCACTTTTATAGCTATCATTATGACGCCCTTTAATTTTGAATTATATGGCCATTTATATCAGCCAACTGCAGCTTTATTGCAGGATGTCTCGTTAAATCCGTTTGATATGGTTGAAATTGTGTTACTAATTTTAGGGATTCCTCTAATTTGTGGGATGTTAGTTCGGTATCAGTTCCCCAAAATTGCCGTCCGTTTGGCACATTGGTTAAAACCATTTTCCATAATCGTATTTGTGGGCATCGTTATTGTTGCCCTCCTGAATAATTTGGATGTTTTTTCTGAATTTATACATCATGTTTTAGTACTTGGTATCAGTCATAATATACTCGCTTTTTTATTAGGCTTTTTAATAGCACGTGCTTTTAAACTCTCTTATGAAAATCAGAAAACATTGACCATAGAAACTGGGATTCAAAATTCAGGGATTGGATTATTACTGATATTTACCTTTTTTAATGGACTAGGCGGTATGGCTATTATGGCGGCATTTTGGGGGATTTGGCATATTGTTTCCGGATTATTACTCTCCTATTTTTGGTCGTCTAAATTAGTAACTAAAGCTCAAGCCGTTTGAAAAACATCTGGTTACATAGTGTTCGTTTTTATATTGGCCTTGGGCTGTTTTTTTATTACAGGCGCATTCATGTAAAATATCGCGAACGCGTACCGTTACAGGAACCCCTTCTATTTGTTTCCAATCATAACAACGCGCTTATGGATGCCTTGTTAATTGCCACCCAATCTGGTAGGTTTTCCTATTTTCTAACACGTGCTAGTGTTTTTAAAAAACCGATGATTAATGCACTTTTACGGAGTTTGAATATGATTCCTGTTTATCGCGTTCGCGATGGATGGCATACGGTTACCAATAATACAGCCGTTTTTGCAAATTGCAGCAAGTGTTTGTCTCAAGGCGAAGCGGTTGCATTGTTTCCAGAAGGGAATCATCATATAAACCGAACCTTGAGACCATTAAGTAAAGGGTTTACACGGATTGTTTTTGAAACATTAACCCGGTTTCCATCAACCGATTTAAAGCTGATTCCCATAGGATTAAATTATGAACAAGCGGATGCGTTTTCCGATAGTGTAGCGGTTTATTTTGGTGCCGAAATTTCAGCTAAAGCTTATTTAGAATCAGAACGGACTTCGGAAGCACTGCGATTGAAACATGATGTTTGGCAGGCTATTACCCAATTAACAACACATATACCCGCGGATACGTACACAGAATCCTTAAGCAGACTACAGGCCGTTAACGCCGACTTTCTAAACCCCGAAGCCGTTAATAGGTGTTTGAATTCCAATTTTAAGAAATGTTCTTTTAAAAGAACCCAACAGCCTAAAATGCTGAAGGCATTTTTTAAGTTTTTTATGATTGTCCTGTTGCTTGGTCCTTATGTTATTTGGAAATTTCTTGCAGAACCCAAAATTAAAGAAGTTGAGTTTGTAGCCACCTTTCGGTTTGGTTTGGCTATCAGTTTAGTGCCTTTGTGGCTTTCTGTGGTGGCCGTTATACTTGCGGTTGGTATGGGCTTCCAGGTGGCATTGATTTATGTAAGCTTATCTTTATTGATATCTCTTTTAGCCGTTAAATTGTAAATATAAAAAAACCACTAAAAAGTGGTTTTTTATATATGTGTGCGATGGTAGATAATTAAATATCATCAAAATCTATATCTGTAAACCTTTCTGCAGATTTTGGTATTTCATCTGTCGTTTCGGTTCCAGTGGTGTATTCTTCCTTCTTAAAATCTTTTTGGTGACGCTCACTAATCACTTCATCGCCTTTTTCGTTGATGATATAATTAGTCATTTCTTTTAGAATGGTATTAAATTCCGAAAAGTCTTCCTTGTATAAATAAATTTTATGCTTTTTGTAGTGGTAAGAGCCGTCATCGTTTGTAAATTTTTTGCTCTCGGTAATGGTAAGGTAATAATCGCCTGCTTTTGTAGATCTTACATCAAAAAAATACGTTCGTCTTCCAGCTCGTAATACTTTTGAGAAAATCTCTTCTTTCTCCATCATTCCATTATTATCCATAGTCATATATATTATAGAAACACAAATTATAAGTTCTTCAAAAATCTAAAAAAATCAGATACCAACCAACAAATTATGAATTTTCTTTTATGTATCTCGTTAAAACGCATTTAAGTAATTAAGGATGACATTGTTAAAAACGCGCGTTTTATGGTTTTTTTGCCTAGGAGTTGGTAGCCTCACTTAATTGTTTTTCATATAAGTTTTTATAGTAACCATCCGTTTCTATTAAGGCTTCATGCGTGCCGGCTTGAACGATTTTACCCGCATCTAAAATAATTATTTTATCCGCATTTTTAGCTGCGGAAATGCGGTGGCTCACTATTATGGTTGTTTTGCCTGAGGTAAGTTTCTTTAGATTATTAAGGATTTTCTCTTCTGTTTCTGTATCAACCGCAGATAAACAATCGTCAAACAATAAAATCTGTGGGTCTTTAATTATAGCTCTTGCAATGGAAACGCGTTGTTTTTGTCCACCTGAAAGCGTAATACCGCGTTCGCCTAAAACCGTTTCATACCCTTTAGAAAAACTGATAATATTTTTATGGACTTGAGCGTATTTAGCTGCTTGAATGACCTGTTCGTCCGTGGCATCCTCTCTACCAAACTTGATATTGTTGTTAATAGTATCTGAAAACAAAAACGCATCTTGGGGTACATAGCCAATAGCATCCCGAAGATCATCAAGGTTTACGCGGTCTATGGGTTCACCATCAATGAGAAGTTCGCCGCTTTTAATATCATATAAGCGCCCAATTAAATCCAATATGGTTGATTTTCCAGAGCCTGTTTTTCCTATTATAGCTAATGTTTCACCTGCTTTTAAGGTAAACGATACGTCTTTTAAGGCTTGAATATTGGTGTCATCATAGGTGAAGGATACGTTTTTGAATAGGATATCTCCTTTAATTTCTGATGCCTGCAGCGCTTTGTTTTGAATTTCAGGTGAAATTTTTAAAAACTCATTAATTCGGTTTTGCGATGCTTCAGCCGTTTGAACAATGGATGTTACCCAACCTACCGTAGCTACGGGCCATGTTAACATATTGACATAAATAATGAATTTGGTAATAACACCAAGGCTAATTTCTCCCGCAATGTATTGCAAGCCACCAACGTAAATAACGATAAGGTTACTTAAGCCAATTAATAAAATCATCATGGGGAAGAAAAAGGCATTAATTCGCACTAAATCCAATTGTTTCTCGCGACTTTCCGTAGCTAACTCATCAAAATTCATGGATGCTTGTGACTCCATGCCGTAGGATTTTATAATAGCAATTCCGCTAAATGTTTCTTGCGTAAAGGATGATAATTTAGATAAATACTGCTGTACAATGGTACTGCGTTTATGGATTTTTTTACTCAATTTATAAATGATAATTGATAAAATAGGCAGCGGAATAATGGTGTATAAGGTTAGAGTAGGCGCCTGGCGGTACATGAAAAATATAGCAATAACAAAAAGCGTAAAGGTGTTAATACTGTACATAATTGCTGGGCCTGCGTACATTCTAACACTATTAACATCCTCGCTAATGCGGTTCATTAAATCGCCCGTTCGGTTCTTTTTATAAAAATTTAAAGAAAGCCGTTGGTATTGCTGGTAAATTTCATTCTTTAAATCGAATTCAATATAGCGGGACACATTAATAATGGTCTGGCGCATAAAAAAGGTCAATACACCGGTTATAATGGCAGCACCAATAATGTAAGCAATATTGATAAGGAGTTTTTGCTTTACAATATCCACATCTGTAATTAGGCCTTTTCTAAAGTCGTCCACCACATCAATTGACGATCCAATTAGTTCCGGCGTAAAGAGTAAAAATATTTTAGATACTATGGTAATAATAATGCCAATAATAACTTTCCCTTTATATTTTAAGAAGTATTTATTTAAATGCTTTAATTCTTTCATTAATTGATTTGCGTTTGCATAAAGTTTTTAACAAATTCGTATTTTACTATTAATTATGTTGTTTAAACATTAATATTCCCTTAATTTTGCACGTTGTTTTTACAGATATAATAAAACACAAATAACATTAAACTATAATTACTATGGTAACAGACGTTGTTAATGCGAATGAATTACATAAGATTGATCCTGTTTTTGGTCAACACTCATTCGATAATCACGAGCAAGTTGTTTTTTGCAACGACAAAGATACAGGTTTAAAAGCAATAATTGGAATTCATAATACCGTTTTAGGACCTGCTTTAGGTGGTACTAGAATGTGGAATTATGAAAATGAATGGGAGGCTTTAAATGATGTGTTGAGGCTTTCAAGAGGTATGACTTTTAAGTCTGCTATAACCGGTTTAAACCTTGGTGGTGGAAAAGCGGTTATTATTGGCGATGCCAAAACCCAAAAAACGCCAGAATTGATGCGTAAATTTGGTGAGTTTGTACATTCTTTAAGTGGACGTTATATTACAGCAGAAGATGTGGGAATGACTACAGCAGACATGGATACGGTTCGCGAAGTGACACCTTATGTTACTGGTATTTCAGAATCTCTTGGAGGTGCGGGAAACCCTTCCCCTATAACCGCTTATGGCGTATTTATGGGTATGAAAGCTGCGGCTAAATACAAATTTGGAAGTGATGTTTTAGAAGGTAAATCGGTATTTGTTCAAGGCATTGGAAATGTGGGGGAAGCATTAGTAGAACATTTAGTAGATGAAGGTGCCAATGTAACTATTTCTGATATTAGTCAAGAACGCTTGGAAGAAGTACGCAGTAAGTATGGTGTGTCCATTTATGGAGGTAAGGATATTTATTCAGAACCTATGGATATTTATGCGCCATGTGCCTTAGGAGCAACTATTAATGACGATACGGTTCAAAAAATAAAAGCACAGGTTATAGCAGGTGCTGCCAATAATCAATTAGCCGTGGAGCAGAAACACGGTAAAATTTTACAAGAACGTGGTATTGTTTGGGCTCCAGATTTTTTAATTAATGCGGGCGGTATTATTAATGTTTATGCAGAATTGGAAGGTTACGACCGTAAAGAAATTATGCGTAAAACTGAAAATATTTACAATACAACATTGGAAATATTAAACAATGCGGATAAAAATAAGGTGACTACCAATACAGCCGCGCTAAATATTGCACAAGCTAGAATTGATGCAAGAAAAAATGAGAATTCGAAGTAATTCGATTAAATAAATATTATTTTTGCGAGGCGAAAGGACTACTTTCGCCTCTTTAAATTTAAAGTTCTTTGGAAGTATGCTAAACAGAAGACATATTCGTATAAAAGTTATGCAAACCATCTATGCCTATAAAGGTGGAGAAGGTGGCGATTTTAAAGCCGATCAGACATTTTTATTACGCAGTATTGAAAACATGTATAACCTGTATTTATTGCAGTTATCCTTATTAATAAAGTTGCAAGAACGATCGGAAGCTTACGTGATGAAAACGCAGCAAAAACAATTAGCAACTTCAGCCGATAAAGATCCCAACAAAAAGTTTAGTAATAACGAATTGTTATTGGCCTTAAAAAATAATATCCGTTTGGCCGATGCTTTTGAAGATCATAAGGTTACCAATTGGGAGTTGGATAGCGAGTATGTAGATGTTATTTTTAAAAACATGCTAGCATCGGATTTGTATGCAGAATACATGCAAACACGAACCTCCTCTTTTGCGGAAGACAAAAATTTTATTGTAGCGTTGTTTAAGGAAATCATTGCGCCCAATGATAAGCTTTATGATTATTTGGAAGATCAAAGTTTAACATGGACAGACGATTTGCCTGTTGTAAATACCGCGCTTTTAAAATTATTGCGTAAAGTAAAACCAAGTTCTCCAGATACATTCTTTTTACCAGACTTGTTTAAAGACGAAGATGATAGAGCCTATGCTTTAGAGTTGTTTAAGAAAACCATTTTAAAACAGAATGGTTTAAATGACACGATAGCACAAAAAACTCAAAATTGGGATGCAGATCGTATTGCTAATATAGATACGGTTTTACTGCAAATGGCAATATGTGAGTTAACCAATTTTCCATCAATTCCCGTGAAAGTAACCATTAATGAATATTTGGAAATTGCTAAAGAATATTCAACACCAAAAAGTAGTGTGTTTATTAATGGTATCTTAGATAAGTTGGTAAAAGAATACGCAGAATCTGATACCTTAAATAAAATAGGACGTGGGTTGATGTAGTAAGAAATAATTCTTACATTTACAGCCCGAACAAAAAATTATTATTATTATGAAAAAAGTACTTTTAGGATTAAGCGCATTTTGCTTAATCGCGTTTACATCTTGTAAGGATGATGCGACAAAAAAAATTGATGACACCAATGTAGCCGAAGCAGCTGATAGAGATGCTCAAGCTTCTAATTTCCCGGTTTTATCTTTTGACAAAACAGAACATGATTTTGGTGAAATTGAAGCAAAATCTAAAGTGGAAACTGTTTTCAAATATGAAAATACTGGTAATGCCCCATTAGTAATTACAGATATTAAGAGTTCATGTGGTTGTACAGTACCAAAAGATTGGAGTAGAGAGCCATTAGCACCAGGTGAAAGCGGCGAATTTACCGTTATTTTTGATGGTACAGGCGCAAATAAAGTTACTAAAACGGTAACTATAACGGCTAACACAGAAATGGGTAAAGAAACAGTTAAAGTTTCGGCATTTGTTAAGCCAGACCCTAATGCACCTGCTAGAGCAACGGCACCAGCGGTAACGAACCAAGGTCAAATGCCAGCAGGAGCTGTTCCAAACCAACAAGCTGCACCTAGAAAGTACAGTACACAACCAGGTCATGAAGGCCATAACCACGATTAATTAATCAGATGGGAGAAAGTTTAAGTACGTTTTTACCGTTTATTTTGATGTTTGTTGTCGTGTATTTCTTCATGATAGCACCGCAAATGAAACGTGCAAAACAAGAAAAAAAATTCGCAGCCGAATTAAAAAAAGGTGATCGCGTTATTACCAAAAGTGGTATGCATGGTAAAGTTGTTGACTTTAATGATAAAGACGCCAGCTGTATTATTGAAACGCTTGCTGGTAAAATAAAATTTGATCGCTCGGCAATTTCTATGGAAATGAGTAAAAAACTCAATGAACCAGAGAAAGTGAAATAAATATTACAAGTTTAAAAAAAAGAAAGCCACTCAACGAGTGGCTTTTTTTTGCCTTAGTTTTAAATTATAATTCCGATATTAGTTCAAATAACTTTATATGGTACGAAAAACGCTACTTAATCTCTTGTTTTTGTTTTCAGTGCAAGCTGTTTCTTCTCAAGTTCTTATTACCTTACTTCTAGGTGACAAATTAAACTCACCTAATATTGAGTTTGGTTTAGAAGGCGGTTATAATTTTTCAGATATATCGGGTTTAGATAGTTCCAATCGGTTAGGAACTTTTAATCTGGGATTTTATTTCAATTTTAAAATGCAAGAGCAGCTTTACCTTTACACTGGTGTATTGGTAAAATCTAATTTAGGTACTGCGGATTTAAGTTTGGCAGATTTAGAAGCGTCTGGCGTTAATTTTATAAGCCATGATGGAACATATACCCAAAGAATTAATTACTTTATTGTTCCGGCTTATGCCAAATATGTTTTTAATAACAATATTTATGTTGAAGCTGGGCCACAATTTGGTTTACGCTATAAAGCATATGTAGAATATGTTAATGAAGCCGTTGGTATAGATACACGGATCCGTCAAGATAATAAAGATGCTATTAACCCTATTGAAGCCGGCGCAGGGATGGGCATTGGTTACCGATTTAAAAAAATTGGCGGGTTATCCGTAGGATTGAGCTATTTTCAAGGCTTGGTAAACGTATATAAAGAGAACTCAAAAACTAAAAATAATTCTATATTTTTAAAATTGAATCTTCCTATAGGTGCTAAAAAAAGTGCTAAAAAAATTGAAGAAGAGCCTGTAATAAAAACAGATTCCTTATCAGATTAATTATGAATTTTAAGACACTAATAATCTCTAGTTTATTTGCTTTTGTTTGTTTTAATTTTGTACAAGCCCAACAGCCTAGCACAAAAGTTAGGGAGAAGTTTGAAACATATCGAGACAGTTTAAAGCAAGTTACGTATAATTATACCTTTCCTGTTTTTGGACAAGGCGCCTATAATAAAGGTTTTGATATTCCTTATCCGGTAGGAGTTATGGGTAATTTCATGTTTATGGAACAAGGCATTACGGTGGACAACTTACAGCTTGGTTTAGATACACGACTTATTAATATAGGCCTCACGCCTGTTAATTTTATTCAGTTTGGTAATAATGTGAATACTAGTTACACTGTTAATGTAAGACCCGATGTTTGGGTATTCCCGTTTTTAAATGTTTATGGAATTTTTGGCTATGGACATTCACGAACGGAAATTAACTTAGTATATCCCATTACCTTGCAATCTATAGTAGAGCAAAACGTTTCTAGTGTTGGGGTAGGCCTTATGTTCGCAGGCGCCGTTGGCCCTGTTTTTTTCTCGGTAGATGCTAATTTCACTTGGAACAAGCCGGAACTTTTAGATGAAGCCGTACCTGTGCGGGTTACGGGCATTAGGTTTGGTCATAGTCATGTTTTTAAAAATAGACCAGATAGAAATATAGCCATTTGGGTTGGTGGATTTTTTATGGAAACAGGTAGTAATACGTCTGGACAGTTAAAATTAAAAGATGCCTTACCAAGTGCAGATGGTGTTAAACGCGATGAAATAGTCAATAATTATTATCAGTGGTATAATAATGAAGCTAGTATTCCACAAAAGGTTATTGCCGATCAAATACTTACGCCTATAGTAGAGCGTTTAGCGGATGCAGATGGGGAAGCCGTTATTAAATATGGCCTCGATAAACAGGTACAACAAAAATGGAATGGTATAATTGGAGCCCAATATCAGGCCAATAAAAGCTGGATGTTTCGAACCGAATTAGGTGTACTTGGTAATAGAAAATCGGTTTTATTATCCTTAAATTATCGTTTTTTATTGTAGGGTTTAGCAATCTTTGTATTTATCATAAAGGCCTTTACCTTCAAGAACTAATGGTTTCACCTTTTCTAGACGTGTTTGCTTGGTGGCATCGCGTTTGGCGGATTCAATATAATCGGAATATTCCCGTTGGCGGCCTGGCGTTAGTGCCATAAAAGCGGATTTTAATGTCGGGTTATCTTTTAAATATTGCTCTAATTCTTTTGGAATCTGAACAGTCTTTCCCTTTCGGCTCGCTGTAATTTCTTTTCCTTCTTTTTGGTTTTTTATCGCTTCTTTTACATAGCTCAAAACAGCATCTTTATTAATGTCATGAACAGATTCAAAGCGCATTTGCCTTAATCCTTTTGTTTTTTCTTGAGCCTGTTCTAAAAGATGGTGTTCATCCTTTAAAAATACACCATTAAAAAACCAAATACCAAAATGGTTTTTAAAAGCCCCTAATCCTAAAACATTTTTTCCTTGCCAGGTATAGACTGGTGCATGCCATTTTAAGGTTTCTTTTAAATCCGTTTTTAATATTATTTTTCTTAAAAGATTAAGTGCTTCTTTATATTTTTCATGACTTTCAATATAGTCTTCAACTGAATTGGCTTTTTTCATAGATATACGTAATTACTGCCTTAAAAATACGTGTTTTTTAACAATTATTTATCCTAATTTTTATTGAATTGAATGTCAGATTACTACTATTTTTTATTTTAATTCAGTCTAAATAAGCTTTGAGTTTTTATTAAAGGGTATTATATTTGTCGCTTATTTAAAATAAATCTAAATAACTAACCCATGAACAAAATATTATATGTGATTTTTTTGATAGCATTTCAGGTTGCATTTTCGCAATCAAAAATATCAGGAACTATAGTTTCTGCCTCTAATGAACCCGTGGCTTATGCGCACGTTTTTATACAAGAGACGAAGCAAGGAACTACCACCAACGAAAATGGATTTTTTAATCTAGAACCTGTGGCACCTGGCTCATTTACCATTCAGGTTTCCTTTGTAGGATTTAAATCAGCTTACAAGAGCATAGAACTTCAACCTAATGAAACCGTGGAATTAACAATCACTTTGCAGAGTGATACCGATTTGGATGAAGTAGAAGTTTTTGGAAGTCGTTTTAAGCATCCTGATAAAATTGAAGCCTTAACCAGATTGCCTTTGGAACCTTATGAGCAAATTCAAAGTATCTCCATTATTTCAGATAAATTAATAGAACAGCAAGGGAATTTAAGCATTTCTGATGCTACGAAAAACGTACCTGGTGTTTATACATTTGCAACTTATGGTAATAAACGTGAGAGTATGAGCTCCCGTGGGTTTAGGGGAATTCCCATATTAAAAAACGGAGTTCGTGTTAATTCTGATTTTCGCGGCGTTGGTGTGTTAACAGATATGCAAGGCATTGATAATATCCAGGTATTAAAAGGAACGGCATCCATTACACAAGGGGTTGCTACAGATTTAGGAAGCCCTGGAGGCGTTATAAATATGGTAACTAAAACTCCCAGATATTACCATGGTGGAGATGTGTCTTTACGTGTGGGTAGTTATGGACAAGTACGGACAACATTTGATGTTTATGGCCCCATAAATACACAGAAAAATTTAGCTTTTAGAATTAACGGTGCTTTAGAAAGAGCAGATAGTTATCGTTCTTTAGTTTCTTCGGAGCGCTTTTATATCAACCCGTCGTTAGAATGGCGCATTAATGATAAAACCAAAGTTACGGTTGAAATGGATTATTTTGATGATAGCCGGACACCTGATTTAGGTACGGTTAATTTGGGTGAAAATGATGTAAATGCCATTTACGATTTACCCCATAATCAGTTTTTAGGATTTGAAAATGATCGTTCTATTACACAAAACTCCACTTATTCTATTCGTTTAGATCATAAATTAAGTGATAAGTTAGAATTAAAAGGTGCTTTCTTCACATCGGGATTGGATTTGAATGATAAAGGTGCCGGCCTCGGAAACGTTGTGTCCGTTGCCAATGAACCGCAGTATCATATTCGTGAGCGTAGTTATAGTACATCAACCCGTTCAGATAACAACAGTGTGCTGCAATTTGATTTAATTGGAGACGAATTAGAAACAGGAAAAATTAAGCATACCTTTCAAGTTGGGTTTGACTATAGAACCTCAAAATATGCCACATCATCACAATCCGCTGGTGTTGTAGATACCATTAATGTATATCAAAATAACACCCATACTTTGCCTGGTTTAACTTTAGGCGCAACCGGATATAATGGCGGTGAAACACGAGCTTTAGGTTTAGTGGCGCAGGATGTTATTTCTTGGAATACCTGGTTAAAAACTTTTTTAGGCGCACGTATTAGTAGTACAGAAACAGTTGGAGATGTGGAAAACACGCGAAGCACAGCCTTTAATCCGTTGTTTGGTGTTATTGTTAGTCCTTTAAAAAATGTGAATGTCTTTACTTCGTATACCAATAGTTCTTATCCAAGAACAGCTGCTAGGTTGGGTGAAAATGGCGAAGAATTGGGTAATGAGCGCTATGATCAGTTGGAAGCTGGTATTAAAACAAATTGGTTAAATAGTCGCTTACGTTTCAATCTAACGTATTTCAAAATAAACAATAAGGATATTAACCTTCCCGTTTATGATGCTTCTTGGTCTACTATTTTATATTATGAAAAGGGAGGAAATGATCAACGACAAGGAATTGAAGTGGAATTAACGGGACGTATATTAGAGAATTTTGAAGTTATAGCCGGTTACTCTTATATTGATGCAGAATATAAAGAACACACCTCCTTTGTTTATGGCTCTTCACCATTAAACACCCCAAATCACACATTTAATTTATATGGTAATTATACGTTTAAAGGCCAATTGGAAGGTCTGTCATTTGGAGCGGGCGCATATTATACAGGCGAACGTCCTGTTAACGATTGGTCTTCTGGTGCTGTTACGCATGAAGGTATTGTACCAAACCAAAAACCGTTTGATGTGGATGCCTACACCTTGGTAAATATGCAAGCCGCCTATACGTTTAATAAACATTGGCAAGCGCGATTCCTTTTAAATAACGTCTTTAACGAAATAGGGTATAATACCTACAGAACCCGTTATATTAATCAAACGGATCCACGAAGTTTTGCCGTTATATTAAATTATAGATTCTAAAATACACATATTATGACTATAAAAAAGCCGATGATTCTATAATCATCGGCTTTAATTTTTTACTTGTTCGTGTTTTGTGAACGCTTAAAGTATTCGGGTTTCTTTCTGAATGGTACCTTATTTTTTAACGTAAATATTAGTCTGCTAGGTGTTAAATAATAAGTTCATTTAAAAAGGGCAATCTATTTATGTTTAGATGCCGTTAATTCTGCAATTTTACAAATTACTTCTGTTGCTTTTATCATACTTTCTACAGGCACATATTCATAACGCCCATGGAAATTATGGCCACCTGCAAAAATATTAGGGCATGGTAATCCCATATAACTTAATTGCGAACCATCTGTACCACCACGAATAGCTTTAATAAGTGGTTTAATTCCTAGTTGTATCATGGCTTCTTCAGCAATATCCACAATATGCATAACAGGCTCTACTTTTTCTTTCATATTGAAATATTGGTCTTTAATTTCAATGGTAATAACCTCCCGGCCGTATTGCGAATTAATTTCGATGGCTAACTTCTCCATCACTTCCTTTCGGGCCTCAAAATGCTCCTTGTCATGATCCCGAATAATATATTCTAATGTGGTTTGATCCACTTCGCCCGTCATGGTGTGTAAATGAAAAAAACCTTCGTAACCTTCCGTATGTTCTGGTGTTTCTAATCGCGGTAACGAATTAATATATTCCGTAGTAATATACATGGAGTTTACCATTTTACCTTTAGCATAACCCGGATGTACTATTTTACCCTGAATGGTTACCACAGCCCCAGCAGCATTAAAGTTTTCGTATTCTAATTCGCCAACTTGACTACCGTCCATAGTATACGCATAATCGGCACCAAATTTTTGCACATCAAATTTATGCGCACCACGACCAATTTCTTCATCGGGTGTAAAGCCTACGCGAATTTTCCCATGCTTAATTTCAGGATTTTTAATGAGGTATTCCATAGCCGAAACGATTTCGGTAATCCCAGCTTTATCATCAGCACCTAAAAGTGTTGTGCCATCCGTAGTAATAAGAGTTTGCCCTTTATATAACAATAAGTCCTCAAAATAATCAGGTGAAAGAACAATGTCTTTTTCTGCATTTAAAACAATATCCTTGCCGTCATAATTCTCATGAATTTGGGGTTTTACGTTGGCACCAGTAAAATCTGGCGATGTATCAAAATGCGATATAAACCCAATAGTTGGCACCTCATGATTTACATTACTTGGAAGCGTTGCCATAATGTAAGCGTTCTCGTCTATGGTAACGTCTTGCATCCCAATGGCTTTTAGCTCTTCAACTAAAGCATTTGCCAAATCCCATTGCTTGGCAGTACTTGGTGTGGTATCTGAATTTGGATCGGATTCGGTATCAACTGTTACGTAGCCTACAAAACGTTTTATAATATTTTCCTTTGATATCATTTGAAATGAATTTGAATGTTTTACAAATATGGCTGCAAATTTACGATTATTGAAATTTTTATCATTTGAATTGCGCAATTTTTTATTTAGAATTACTTTTGTGCAAACATTGAAACATGTACAAAGTACTCCTCCGACCTTTATTTTTTCTTTTCGACCCCGAAAAAATTCATCATTTCACATTTTCCTTAATTAAAACAACCTCTAAAATACCTGGAATGTCCGCTATTTTTAGACGTCTTTATGTTATTGAAGATGCCAAATTAGAACGCCAAGTTTTTGGGCTTACTTTTAAAAACCCTGTGGGATTAGCAGCTGGGTTTGATAAAAATGCCGTTTTGTATAATGAATTGGCGAATTTTGGTTTTGGTTTTATTGAAATAGGAACCGTTACACCAAAAGGGCAGGAGGGAAACCCAAAAAAACGGCTATTTCGTTTAAAGGCGGATAAAGGCATTATTAACCGGATGGGTTTTAATAACGAAGGTCTTGAAGCAGCTATTGCACAATTAAAAACCAATAAAGGAAGGGTGATAATTGGTGGAAATATTGGGAAAAATACCCAAACCAAACCCGAAGATTACACCAAAGATTACCTTAGCTGTTTTAATGCGTTACATCCTTACGTAGATTATTTTGTACTAAACGTAAGCTGTCCTAATGTTGGGAGTCATGCCAAATTGAATGATAAAGACTATTTGTTGGAATTGATAAGTACTGTTCAAAAAGCAAATACAAGTTTTAATAAGCAAAAACCTATTTTACTTAAAATAGCGCCAGATTTAAATACCACGCAATTAGATGAAATTATTGAGCTAATTGCTGAAACGAATTTGGATGGGGTTATAGCGAGTAATACGTCTGTGGATAGAAGTGGTTTAAACGCATCACCGGAATTATTAACAGAAATTGGAAATGGTGGATTAAGCGGTCAGCCCATTAAAGACAAATCTACTAAGGTTATAAAATATCTTGCCGAAAAGAGTCGTAAAGCATTTCCCATTATTGGTGTTGGCGGTATTCATTCAGCTCAAGACGCTTTAGAGAAAATAGACGCTGGTGCTGATTTGGTTCAAGTCTATACAGGCTTTATTTATGAAGGACCTAAATTGATAAAATCCATTAACAAAGCATTATTAAACAAAAAAACACGCGTATAGCGTGTTTTTTTTGTTTTAAACTGAACTTACATTTTTATAAACTTCTTAATGACTTTGTTACCATTTAGGTTTAGGGATAAAAAGTAGGTGCCAGGTGTTAATGTAGAGACATCAATCATATCCTTCAGGGTTCCAGATGTTACTATCTGCCCTAACATATTTGTAATATTATATGTGACCTCATAGCTATTATTAGGTAATTTTACGTTCAAGGTGTGATCCTGAACCGGATTTGGAAAGATACGAACAGAATCTGTGTTAAATGTTTCTCTACTCAAGGTGTTTTGAATAAGGATATTATCTATGGCAATATCGCTACTCCAGCTAGAACCTCTAATAGCTCTAAACCTGAAACGTACCGTTTGTCCAGCATAGCTGGCTAAATCTACAGATCTATTTAAGTAGGGGTCAGCATTTGTGGATTGTTGTTGACCAATAAGTGGCGGCGTAATATCATTTATAAATCCAGAACCTGTGTCAATATCTACATGAAGTTCGCCCATTTGCGGACCAAACATGTGGTAATCAAATTCCAAGACAGCATTACCTATATTCATATCAACACAAGGTGTAATATACTCGGCTACTTCACCTGCTACAGCATTGGATCCTTCTACAAAAATATAATTGCCAGAACCCGAAGCATCGGTTAGGGGACCACTACCCGTTGAAGGCGTTGTACCTGAATTTAAAACCCAAGTAAAACTAGCGGTTGTATTGGATTTAACCGTCCAGCCACCTTCTGTGATGTCCGTGGTTGAATCGAAATTACGACTTATGGGAAGGGTTTCTGTTGCACCAACTTTTATATATTCAACATAACTTTTAGAAATTGTGTTTTGCGCGTTGGAAACCGTTAATTTAACATCATACAAACCTGGGGTAGTATAGGTATGGGTTGGGTTTTGGCTTGTATAATCTGTAATGTCATCACCATCAACATCCCAAGCCCAACTTGTTGCTCCATTTGAAGTTTCAGAAAATGCAACGGTCAATGCGCTTTGGCAGCTTTGGGTTACATCTGCCGTAAAATCAACGTCAATACTAGCGCAATTAAAATTATTTCGTGTTAAGGTATATGTGGCATACATTCGGGCGTATTGTTGAGGTGTAAATTCTGTGCGGCATTCTTTTCTCGAGTAGGACATAACATTGGATGTCTGTGGTACATAAGAATCGCCATTGGCATCAAGATCAGTTCCGGTATATGTACATGAGGAATTAACGTTGGAATAAGACAGCGTTGGATCTGCGGGTGTATCACAAATATAATCACCTTCTGTAGAACAATTTGATCCGTCTACAAGCTCATTAGGTGTTCCACCATGGGTATGTCGTAAACTAAAAAAATGACCCATTTCATGGGCTAAAGTACTACCATTATTGGCACAGGAGTTCACCATTAAAATCGTGTCATCGCCCCCTGGGTAATAGGCATATCCACAAATAGAAGTTCCGCTACTCACTCTGGTAACAGCGTCTGTGAAATATATATTGATTAAACCGGGAACGTTATTAGCGGAAGTTAAAACGGCTTCTTGGTCATCCTGAAAATCATAATAGGCATCGCTATCGATGTAGTTTATACCATCGCATACAAAAAACTCTAAATTGGCATTGGCATAAAAACCGTTCATGATTGCCAAGGCATCATCTAATTCTGTTGTTGATAAACCACCAGATCCGGCAGAGGTTCTAATAATATGCACCTTAACAGGGACAGATGTTATAGGGTTGGAAGCGCGAAATTGCGCATTGTTTAAAAAGTTTTCTTCAATCTCTAATATCTGCTGTCTATTGTTTTCAAAGAATTGTAAAGATTCTGCAGTCTCCATAGTTCCACAGTTTTGTTCTTGTGAAAATGCTGAAATTTGAAATAAAACCACAACAAGTAAAAATAAGGTTGATTTTGTTTGTGTAAAAGTAGGCATAAGCTAAATGTTTCTTAGCCCGCAATATAAAAAAAAATAACAGGTAAAATGATTTTATAATGACGCCCCGTTTCTTTTAACTATTTTTGATTTCTAAATTTTTAACACTGAACCACGATATTCTCATATCTTTTATGCTTGCAACGGCAGCTTTGGCTATTTCGCCAGGGCCGGACAATATTTATGTGTTAATGCAAAGTATAACGCATGGCAAAAAGTTTGGTTTAGCAACTGTTTCTGGGTTAATTTCTGGTTGTATTATTCACACCACCCTTTTAGCCTTTGGTGTTTCGGCCGTGATAAAGAATAACGATACCATTTTTTTTATAATTAAATTATTTGGTGCAGCTTATCTGCTTTATCTCGCCTTTCAAGTTTTTAAAAGTTCTGGTGATTTGAGCATTTCTGAAACACAGGTTCCTAAAAAGTCTGTGGGTCAATTATTTAAACAGGGTTTTATAATGAATGTATTAAACCCTAAGGTGAGTATTTTCTTTTTAGCATTTTTTCCAGGTTTTCTTTTTAGTGATTCGCTGTCAACGGTATGGCAATTCTATATTTTAGGATTTTTGTTTATGGCCGTGTCCTTAATTATTTTTTCTGGAATAGCTATTTTGGCAGGCTCTATTTCGGTTTATATCAAAGGGCATAAGCATATTGGACTGTATTTAAAATGGCTTCAAATTGTGGTGTTTATAGGTATTGCTATTTTAATTTTGTGGTAGTTTTCATGAAAACATTTTTGTAGATACAATTCTTTAGTATCTTTGAAACCCATGAGTAAACTAGTTAAAATTATTGAATGCCCAAGAGATGCCATGCAAGGCATTAAGGCTTTTATTCCTACAGAACAGAAGGTACAATATATTCAATCGCTTTTGCGTGTTGGATTTGACACCATTGATTTTGGCAGTTTTGTTTCGCCTAAAGCCATTCCTCAAATGGTAGATACTTCCGAGGTTTTAGCGCAATTGGATTTAAGTAAAACGACGAGTAAACTACTGGCTATTATTGCCAATACACGTGGTGCTGAAGATGCCTCTAAACATGCACCCATTCAATATTTAGGGTATCCATTTTCAATCTCTGAAAACTTTCAGATGCGAAACACCCATAAAACCATTGCCGAATCTGTAGTAACCTTACATGAAATTTTAGAAATAGCTGATGCATCCAATAAGGAAGTCGTGGTTTATATTTCCATGGGATTTGGTAATCCATATGGTGATCCGTGGAATGTAGATATTGTGGGTGAGTGGACTGAAAAATTGAGTAATATGGGTGTCAAAATTTTATCGTTAAGTGATACTGTGGGAACGTCTGACCCTGAAAACATTGACTATTTATTTTCTAATTTGATACCTAAATATCCACAAATAGAATTTGGTGCTCATTTGCATACCACACCTAATAGTTGGTTTGAAAAAGTAGATGCCGCCTACAAAGCGGGTTGTATGCGGTTTGATGGTGCTATTCAAGGTTTTGGTGGCTGCCCTATGGCTAAAGACGATTTAACAGGGAATATGCCCACCGAAAAATTACTGTCTTATTTTACCACTCAGAAAAAATCAGATTTAAATGCTTTGTGTTTTGAAAGCGCTTATAATGAAGCCACTAAAATATTTAGCACCTACCATTAATTTTTTTTAAAAAATACGTTTCACGTTTTCAGCGACTTACAAGCAAATCGCTATTTTAATTTAAAATAAATCTAAATAAACTTGTCGTAAGTAAAATTGCATATTACTTTTGCACACGAAAATTTAACTATTTATATTAAATCTAAATAAACGATGAAAAAATTACTACTAGGAATAGCCATCTTTACAAGTGCTATTACATTTTCACAAACCGTTCCAGACTCTTTAAACATTAGTCCAAAAGATCAACAAAACTCTGCACAACGCATTTTGTCAGGAAATGTGAGTTCTGGGGTTACGGTGGGAGGTTATGGCGAAGTGACTTACAATCAGCCTGATGGTGACAACGGGGAATTAGATGTTCAGCGTTTGGTGTTATTATTTGGGTATAAATTTAGTGATAAAGTTCAGTTTGTTACAGAAGTAGAACTGGAACATGTTGAGGAGGTTTTTGTGGAGCAAGCTTTTTTGCAATACAGCATAGCGGATAATGTAAATTTAAGAGGTGGTTTAATGTTAGTGCCAATGGGTATAGTTAATGAATACCATGAGCCAACCACTTTTAACGGGGTAGAAAGACCAAGCATGGATAAAAGCATTGTGCCCACTACATGGCGTGAAATTGGTGTGGGTGTTTCAGGGCGTTTTAATGATATTTCTTTAGGATATCAGGCTTATATATTCAATGGATTTAAATCTGTAAATTCTGATGGCGACGGTGTTATTACTTCCGGAAAATTAGGTGGAAGCAATGGTATTCGTGGTGGCCGTCAAAAAGGAATTCAATCAACCGTTAATTCGCCTAATTTTTCTGCTAAATTAGATTATTACGGATTGCCAGGATTGCGTTTAGGACTATCTGGATATTTTGGAAAAACACAGGCACCTGATGATGTAGATATGCTAGATGGCGCAACCGTTGGTATGAGTATGGTAGGTTTTGATGCCCGATACGCCAAAAAGCGTTTTGCAGCTCGCGGTCAGTTTATTTACGCGAACCTAACCGATACGGAAGCTTATAATGTGGCAACTGGTAGTGATTTAGGAAGTGCCTTACAAGGTTGGTATTTAGAAGCAGCTTTTAACTTATTACCTCAAACTAAAAAGCAACAACTTTACGCTTTTACACGCTATGAAGATTATGATACACAGGCCTCTGTAAGTGGTGATTTGGTTAGAAATGATGCTTATAATAGAGATGAATGGACTTTTGGTTTAAGTTATAAGTTAACACCAGGCGCTGTTGTGAAAGCCGACTATCAAATAAAAAATAACGCTTCAGAATTTGAAACACCCAATCAGCTAAATGTTGGAATTGGTGTTTGGTTTTAAGCAGTTAGTTTATTGATTTAGTTTTTATTTGTCTTTTAGCTAAAGTAGGTTGGCAAACCACTTTAGCTATTAGGCATTATAGTCATAAAATGCGCTTAGTATTTTTAGTATCTTTGCCCTATGAATTTAAAAATTGCGAGTATTATCATTTTATTAGGTTTGTCTGTTGGTCTATCCAAAAGCATTCAGAAAAAAGTTGATGCCGAAATAGAAAACACATTTGACATTGAAACTTTTTCCTTTAAGGAAAAAGTAATTTCACCTAGCGTAGCGAAAACATTACCAGCTACTTTTGAAACGGATAATTTTTTTGAAATAAAAACTGAAAATAAATTACTAGGCTACGCCTATGTTAATAAGGCGCCAAGTAAAACCGATGATTTTGATTATTTGGTATTATTGGATACGGATTTGGTAATTGTTAAAACAAAAGTACTGGCGTATCGTGAAGATTATGGAGGCGAAATAGGCAGTAAACGTTGGCTTAAACAGTTTATTGGGAAAACGCAAAATGATGAACTAAAATATCAGCAGAATATTGTGGCTATTTCAGGTGCTACTATTTCTGTTAGATCTATGACCAATGCGGTGAATAATCTTCTCAAATCGCTTAAAATACTTCGTTCTAAAAACATACTATAACATGCAACTTAACGGCCTTATCTATTCCTTTCCAAAAGAAATTAAACTGCTAATTGGGGCCTTTGTAATTGTGTTAAGTGTTGGTTTCTACACCGGGTTATTATTTGTTTCAGAGACCTCCTCGACGAATCCTAATGGTATTGAAGAACAATATTTAGGTAATGAAAATGATGAGTCTGCTACTGTTATGAAGTTTAAAAAAAGCGAAAAGGAAATGCTCACATTGGTTCATAACCATATACTGTCCATGTCGTTAATTTTCCTTTTAGTCGGTTTAATTTTGAGTACCACAGAACTTAATACGAAACTTAAGACTTTATTACTTGTTGAACCGTTTATTTCCGTGCTCTTAACCTTTGGAGGTTTGTATTTCTTGTGGTTAGAAATTTTTTGGATGAAATACATCGTCATGCTTTCTGGGTTTTTAATGACCTTAACGTACACAATTTCCATTTTAATTATTTTAAAGCAACTCTTTGTTTCTAAAAAACGGGTTCTTTAATTTTTTCTTGTATTTTGCTTTATATTTTTAAATCGTTTTAATGATTAAATATTGCTTTATACTCATAAGTCTGTTGCCTTTAACAAGCACTGCTTCAGAATGGCCATGCCTAAAAGTTTATCAACAAGAAACGGGCCAATCTGTGTTATCTGAAAAGGATTGGTTAACATCAGACAGGCGGAAAAACACCCACGTCTGGCAACAAGCCAATACATTTAATTTAGAAAATCAATTAGCTTCAGAGTACAGCACCATAAAGCAACGACGTGATTTTTACCAATGGTATTATACGACAATATCTGACAAAGGACATGAGGTTGTATGGCCAAAAATGGCACATTATATTTCAACCAAATTACGTTTAACCAAAGCATTTCCATTCACTATTTTTACTAATAAATCCATTAAATCATATGCCAATCAAGGAAGTGAAACGGTTTTTAGGCAAGTATTTTCAAGTTTAAAAACGCTTTATCATTCGGAAGCCATTTTAAAATCGGAAGCCGCTTTAGCTTGGGATGAAACTATATTATATAAAGAGCAGTGGGATTGGATCCAACCTATTTATAATGATATTGATGAAAACACGTTAAAAACCATTGAAAAAATGGCAAAAGGTAACGGATTTTATAGTTTGATGGTACCGAAAGCCATTCGATTTGAAGGCGATATTTCTAATCAGAATTCACGGTATCAGTATGCTTTAAACCAATTGCGTATGTATTGTAAAAAACGCTATGAATAATTTATAAGAAACTTAAAACAATTTTCTTTATATAAATTGTATATTTGCACGCAATTATAACTGTAATTGCATCATGATAGCACACACCAACAAAATTTTAGGAGAAGGATTAACGTATGACGACGTTTTATTAGTACCAGCATTCTCTGAAGTTTTACCTCGCGAAGTCAGCATTAAGTCCAAATTTTCAAGAAATATTACGTTAAATGTACCTATTGTATCCGCTGCTATGGATACGGTAACCGAGAGTAAAATGGCTATTGCCATGGCGCAAGAAGGTGGTATTGGCGTACTTCATAAAAACATGACTATTGAGGCGCAAGCATTTAAAGTACGGAAAGTAAAACGTGCCGAAAGTGGCATGATAATCGATCCGGTTACCTTGCCTTTAACGGCCATAGTTGGTGATGCCAAACAAAATATGGCGGAATATAGTATTGGCGGAATTCCTATAGTTGATGACCATGGTGTTTTAAAAGGTATAGTTACCAACCGGGATTTGCGGTTTGAAAAAAACAACGACCGTCCCATAATAGAAGTTATGACTTCTGAAAATTTGGTTACAGCCGGAAAAGGTACTTCTTTACAAGATGCTGAAGGTATTCTCCAAGAAAATAAAATTGAAAAACTTCCAGTAGTTGATGCTAACAATAAATTGATTGGGTTAATTACGTTCCGTGATATTACGAAACTGACACAAAAACCAAACGCCAATAAGGATTCTTTTGGTCGTTTACGTGTAGCCGCAGCTATTGGTGTTACGGGTGATGCCTTAGCACGTGCCGAAGCATTAGTGGCAGCTGGTGTTGATGCTATTATTATTGATACGGCTCATGGACACACTAAAGGTGTGGTAACTATTTTAAAGCAGGTAAAGGCCAAGTTTCCACAATTAGATGTGGTTGTTGGAAATATTGCGACACCGGAAGCGGCTAAATATTTGGTAGAAGCCGGAGCAGATGCGGTTAAAGTTGGTATTGGACCTGGATCTATTTGTACCACACGTGTGGTGGCAGGCGTTGGATTTCCGCAATTTTCAGCAGTTTTAGAGGTGGCAGCAGCTATAAAAGGTACGGGTGTCCCAGTAATTGCAGATGGCGGAATTCGTTATACGGGAGATATTCCAAAAGCTTTAGCAGCAGGAGCGGATTCTGTTATGTTAGGATCGCTTTTAGCAGGAACTAAAGAGTCGCCAGGCGAAACTATAATTTATGAAGGTCGAAAATTTAAGTCCTACCGTGGTATGGGTTCTGTAGAGGCCATGAAACAAGGAAGTAAAGATCGATATTTCCAAGATATAGAAGACGATATTAAGAAATTAGTACCTGAAGGTATAGTAGGGCGTGTACCCTATAAAGGGGAATTGCATGAGAGTATTCATCAATTTGTTGGTGGGTTACGAGCCGGAATGGGATACTGTGGCGCCAAAGATGTGGAGACGTTAAAAGAGACGGGACGATTTGTGAAAATAACAGCTTCTGGAATCAATGAAAGTCATCCTCATGATGTTACTATTACAAAAGAATCGCCTAATTACTCGCGATAATTAATCGTTTTCAGAATCCTTTTTATACGCCTTGGAATTTGCCTTTATCAAGAGAAACGGCACACCCAATAAAGTGGCTATAATAATGCCATAAGCACCTATTTGTTCATTGTCCAACCATTTGGAAAGTGCATAGCCTATAAGTATAATGCCAGCCATGCTATACATGACTATGGCAAACAAGCGTGCTATTTTTTCAATATTATAAGTTGCTTTTTCGTCATCAGACATGGTGTTGAAGCCTGCAATTAAATCGTAGAATTTAAAGTTGTAGACTAATATGGCACAAATAATAAATATAGCAGCTGTTAAAATCATAATGTTTCGGTATAAAGTTGACCACGATGAGGTTTTAACGCATCGCGAATGGGTTTCATGATATTTTCGGGAACCACCATAAACGCAATGGCATGCATATCATTCTCGGCATGAAAACCTGTGATTTCTAAATCTAATTTTTGACTTTGAATGTATTCTTTTAAATGAATTTCATGATGTTCTGCAATTTTTAAGGCATCTGGCCCTCTAAAATCCCAAATTAATTTTAAATCTCTCATGGTGCAATTTTAGATTAAATATCGTTTAAATAGAACAAATTTCATATTAAAATTTCACTTTTTGTATTATTTTCAATAGCTTAGTGAATAGATTTTTACCTAAAATAGCGCATTATGAAACCCAAGGTAACGACCGATTTTAAAACGGGACAAGCCCAAATTTTTAAGAACCCTTTTTTAGAACGTTTAACGAAAACGGATCCTGTATCCAATATTGTAATTTATGGAATAGTAATTATTGGCTTAAGCTATTTAGCTATTCAAATTATTGGTTTACGTGTTTTTCAGTTTGTTGGTCTATTTGTTTTGGGAGTTTTATTCTGGACATTTGCCGAATATGTTTTACATCGGTATGTATTTCATTGGGTAACCGAAGCCAAATGGTCCCAACGGTTTCATTTTGTTATGCATGGTGCTCATCACCATTATCCAAAAGATGAAGAACGTTTACTTATGCCACCTGTTCCCGGAATTATTTTAGCATCCTTATTATTTGGTTTCTTTTTTACAATATTCTGGTTGTTAGGTATAACCAATTTAGTTTTTGGTTTTTTTCCTGGCTTTTTTGTGGGATACTTATTATACTCTTTTGTGCATCGTGCTACCCATGTTATGCGTCCGCCTAAACGGTTTAAAAACCTATGGCATCACCATAGCTTGCACCACTATCAATACCCGAATAAGGCATTTGGTGTTTCTAATACTTTTTGGGATCGCGTTTTTGGCACGATGCCACCAAAAGCTCGCCGAATTAATAAAAATTAAGATTTCAAATTCTTCATTCGTTGCAGAAGTGTTGGATGCGAATAATGCATAAACACATACGCCTTGTGTGGTGTTAAATTGCTCAAACTATTTTTTGATAGTTTTTTAAGCGAGGTTATCAACGGATCTGCAGCGTAGGTGTTTTTAGCATAATTATCCGCTTGGTATTCAAATTTTCTAGAGAACCAATTCATAATTAATCCGGTAATTTCGGAAATAGGACTATACAATAAACCAAAGGCTATTAACCCAACATGAAAGCTCGGTATTTCCACACCTAAGGCATTTGATAAAAGTGGATTTGAAATAAAAATTGAAAGAATATACAAGGTTAATCCAGTTAGCAATATGGACATTACCAAGTTGAAGATAATATGTTTCATTTTATAATGTCCAACTTCATGCGCCAGAACAGCTACAATTTCTTCATCCTCTAAGTCGGTAATCAAGGTATCATAAAGTGTTACGCGTTTCTCACTTCCAAAACCTGAAAAATACGCATTGGCTTTGGTACTTCGTTTTGAGCCATCGATCACGAAAATTTTATCCAAAGTAAAACCGACGGTTTCTGCGTAAGCTGCAATTTTGTTCCGAAGTTCACCTGTTTCTAAAGGTGTTTGCTTATTGAATAGCGGCACTATTAAGCGGGCGTAAAACATGTTCATAAAAACGGTAAAGCCCGTAACTAGTCCCCAAGCATATAGCCAAAAGTATGTGCCCGATGCTTGATAAAACCAAATAATTAGTGCTAAAATGCCACCACCTAAAACAGCCATCATTCCCCAACCTTTAATCTTGTCTAATAAAAAAGTGCCTTTAGTGGTTTTGTTGAATCCGAATTTTTCTTCAATCACAAAGGTTTGATAATAGGCGAAGGGTGTGGTTAAAATATCGCTCCCAATCATAATAATTCCAAAGAATATTAACGCGATGATGATTGGATTTTCAGAATAGCTTCTCGCTACATTATCAATAAATTCAAAGCCATCAAAAAATAGAAACGCTAATGTAAGTACTAGTGAAAATGTGGATGTTATAATGCCGAATTTGTAATTGGTTTTTTTGTAGGCCTGGGATTTTTCATAATCTTCGGCATTGTAAACATCATCTAATTCTTCTGGAATAGGATCGTTATACTGTTTGGCATTTAAAGCATCGAGGATTTTATCGACAATAAAATCTACTATAATGATGGCTATGATGATGTAGAATAGGGTGGTTGCGGTCATAAAAATTAATGATGAATAATGCGTAATTAATTATTCTTTTGAGGATTGAATGTTCTTAAATAATATTTTTAAAATACTTGAAAGTTCATTTTCAAGAGCGTTAAATTCTTCAGCAGTAATATCTTTGGAATCCTTTAAAAGTCTTAATCAATAATGTGTTTCTCTAGCTTCCTTATATGAAATGGACATTTTAGCTCTAAAATCTCGTTTAGAAATGCCTCCAATGGCTTCTTCAGCATTAGCGCCAATGGATGTGCCTGATTTTAAAATTTGTCTCGATAGCACATACTCCTTATTTTCGACTAACTTTTTACTTAAAAACACTATAGATAGCGCAAAGTTGTAAGACTTGATTGCTATGATATTATCTTTCATATGGTAATTATTAATCGCTAATTGTTAATTACTCATTAGCCTCTGGCGAACCGCTTCAAAAATAAGAATTCCTGCGGCAACAGAAACGTTCATAGAATCTATTTCACCTTGCATGGGTATAATAATGTTTTGAGTAGCTGCATGCAACCATTCCGGACTTAACCCTGTTGCTTCCGTGCCGACAACTAAAGCGGTTGCTTTGGTAAAATCTTGTGTATGATAATTTTCCGAGGCTTGTAAAGCGGCGCAGTAAATAGGAATCTGTTTTTCTTTTAAAAATGCAATAATTTCTGAAGTGGAACCCATAGCAATTTGGTTGGTAAACACACAACCAACGCTAGAGCGTATAATATTTGGATTGTACAAATCCGTTTTTGGGTTGGCAATTATTACTAAATCTACATTGGCGGCATCAGCAGTTCGTAAAATGGCACCAATATTACCTGGTTTTTCGGGAGCTTCAGCAACGAGGATTAAGGGGGTTTTGGAATTTAATATAACCGATTCTAAAGCATGTACTTTATGTTTGGCAACGGCCAGAACGCCTTCGGTTGTATCACGATGCGCTAGTTTTTGATAGACATCTTTGGACACCTCAAGACGATTAACAGAATCCTTCACTAACTGATCCAGATCGGTTTCAGAAAATAATTCTGGATAAAATAAAATAGTGTCTAAATGATAGCCACCTTTCAGTGCCAAACCAATCTCCCGAGCACCTTCAATCAAAAACAATCCAGACTTTTTTCGAGCTCTAGACTTATCTTTTAAAAGCACCAATTCCTTTATGAATGGATTTTGTGTACTTGAAATAACCTTGGTAATCATCAAATTATCTATATTTAACTGCACAAAGTTAAATTATTATGAAGCAAAAACTACTTTTTCTATTAATTACTGTACTATTTACGGTCAACAATTATTCACAATCTACCCTTATCACACAGAATACTGATTGTAGTACCGGTTGTTCAGACTTAACAATTAATTTTCCAGACATTCAAGAAACAAGTAATTATGATGTTGCTAGTATTCCGTTTAATCCACCAGCTAATTTTGTTGGACTGAATAATGTATTAGAATTAGATGACAGATGGAGCGATGTCATTAATTTGCCATTTGATTTTAGTTTTTTCGGTTCTACATATTCTGAATTGTTGATTAGTGAAAATGGTGCTGTAACTTTTGAGGTTGAAAACGCAAATAATTTTCATCTTTGGAATTTCACGGATACATTACCGAATAATACGGCTAATGCTTTTTCACAAGCTAATATTTTTGGAGCTATGCACGATATGAATATTTCTAATGAGGAAGGAAGTGAGATTAATTGGGAAATCATTGGAGAAGCACCTTTTAGATCAATAGTAATAAGTTATAATAATAGGCCTCATTTTCAATGTGATGATCTAAAAACCACGCAAATGATGGTGTTGTATGAAACCACCAATGTTATAGAAGTCTATTTACAAGATAAACCAAGTTGTTCTGTCTGGAATAATGGTAATGCCGTAATAGGTATTCAAAATCCAGCAGGAACTGTTGCTGTTGTGCCGCCTGGTAGAAATACAAGCGCTTGGGAAGCAACCAATGAAGCATGGCGTTTTAATCCGTCAGGAACGGTTGTAGAAAACACCTATCAATGGTCTAACGGTTCTGGACAAATAATTAGTACAAGTCCCATAGTTACTGTTTGTCCAACTGCGGATGAAACCTATACCGTAGAAACGTCTTATTTCAATTTCAGCTTTTTTGGTTATGAAACGTATTCTGAAGATATTATAGTTTACACTAGCTTAATTGGTGAAGCACCAGTAAATCTTCAAATGTGTAGTGATGTGACGAATGAAATGTTTGATTTAACCCAACAAACAGCTATTATATCGGGTGGCTCAACTTGCAGTGTTGTTACGTACCACGAAAGTTTAGTTAATGCCGAAATTGGTAATAATGCTATTTCAAATCCTAGCAGTTATACAAACACATCGAATCCGCAAACCATATTTGTTCGTGTGGAAGATTTGGATTCTGGCAATTTTGAAACCAGTTCCTTTACCATACAAGTTGATTTAATGCCAGCTACGTCTCCCGCAGAAATGGAAGCTTGCAGTACGACTCCTGGTTTTGCAGAGTTTGATTTAGACGTTTTATCAGAATTAATTTCAGCACCAAATTCAGGTTTTGAATTCTCATATTATGCATCTGCTAGGGATGCTCAAAACGATACTAATCCTCTATTAAGCCCTTATGTTAATATCATTCCCAACAATCAAGAAATAATAGCCAAAGTATTAGATCCTAATACAGGGTGTATTGTTTATACCTCTTGCTTTTTAAATGTATCAGAAAGTGCTGATTTAGAGAATGTAACCTTGATGGTTTGTGATGACCAAACCAACGATGGTATTGCCCAATTTAATATAACAGATGCATTGCCTCAAATACTTAATGGGCAGCAGAATGTTGAATTAACTTTTTATGAAACGGAAGTTGATGCCGTTAACTTCAATAACCCAATACTTGTTTCAGAGAGTTTTACGAATACGAGTAACCCTCAAATCATTTATGTGAGAGGAGACAACCTTTTAACTGGCTGTGCTGGTTTTAGCACCATTGAATTACTTGTTGAAGAATCTATCGCGTTAACTGCGCCTTCCCCATTAATTGTTTGCGATTTAGATGGTACAGCAGATGGTTTTGCCATGTTTAACTTAAACGATAAGGATTTAGAAATTTTAGGTGGATTAAATTTCAATGACTATGCCGTTAGCTATTACGAAACACGGGCTGACGCGGAAACAGGGACAAATGTTTTAAATTCGATTAATTATACAAATATTATAGCAGGCGTTCAAACCGTTTTTGTGCGTGTAGATAATCTATCGGATGGCTGTTTTGCAACTACTACATTGGAATTGGTTGTTGATTCTAATTGTGCCGTTGGTTGTCAAGAAACTGTAACTATTTGTTACACTAATAATGATACCACCCAATATGTTTATACGAGTGACAACGGTTCGCCAATAACCTTGTTTTTTACATCAGGCCAGTTGGAGACCTGTTGTGATAATCTATTAGTTTATGACACGGATAACACCCTTATTTATGAAGGAAATAATAACGGTAATTTAGCTGGTCTATTGTTCGCTGCTAGTGGTGATACCATTTCATTTGTAATAGATTCTGATGCCTCTGTTAGTTGTGAGTCTGGTGCATTTACACCTATCGAGTTGTCTGTATATTGTTTGGAGATTGAAAACGCTATTGTAGTCAATGCCTTTCTAGATGAAAATGGCGATTCTATTTTTGATGATTCAGAAGTGAAATTTAATGAAGGACTTTTTAGTTATGAAATGAATAATGATGGTGTTATAAACTATGTCAATTCATCTTATGGTAGTTTTATTATTCCAAACACGCAAGTAGGAGATACCTATGATGTCAGTTTTGAGATTTATGATATTTATAATACTTGTTTATCACAAACAACCACATTAATTGAAAATGTATCACCTATTGAAGGTGAAACCGTAGCGGTTAATTTTCCGCTGACATCTATAGGCACTTGTAGCGATATTGGCGTTAGTTTATTTTCATTTACACCACCAAGACCAGGTCAAATTGCAACTAATTATCTGGTTGTTGAAAATTTAGGAACTATTCCTGTTTCAGGTTCTGTTGAATTTACGCATGATGCTTTGGTTACATTGAATACCGTTTTAGGTTTAAATCCAGGAAATACGATTACGAATACAAGTACTGGTTTTATATTAAATTTCAATAATTTAATGCCTGGTATGGAAGAAGAAGTTCTTGTGCAATTAGATGTGCCAACCAGTTTAAATATTGGCGATTTTATTACCAATTCTGTAGTTTACAGTGAAACGGATTTGGACCTTAGTAATAACAGTTCTACGATAACACAAGCAGTTGTGAATTCGTATGACCCAAATGATAAAACAGAATCCCATGGTCCAGAAATTAAACTAGACGATTTTACAAGTGAAGACTATCTGTATTACACCATTAATTTTCAAAATTTAGGTACTGCTGAAGCACTTGAAATTAGAGTGGAAGATGTATTAGATAATCAATTGGATCCAGCGTCTTTTAAAATGTTAAAGGCGAGTCATGATTATACTGTGACCCGAGTTGACAATGCTTTAACATGGCAGTTTGATGCTATAAACCTTCCAAGCGAAAGTATGGACGAACCCAATAGCCATGGTTATGTGTATTTTAAAATCAAACCTTTGCCAGGTTATTCTGAAGGTGATCTGATTCCAAATACAGCCGATATTTATTTCGATTTTAATCCAGCTATTACCACCAATACGTTTGAAACCGAGTTTGTAGCGAACTTGTCCGTTGGTGAATTTGCATCCGTTAATTATACTATGTATCCAAACCCAGCAAATACGGTGGTTAATTTTGAGTTTAGTAAGGGAAACATGAATACCATTCAGATCCAAGTTTTTGATGTAACCGGAAAATTAGTATCCACATCGAATCCCATATTAGAAGGTAATATGCTTTCTCTTAATGTTGCTAATTTACCTCAAGGACTGTATTTTATTGAATTGAAGAGCAACGGATTTAAGACGATTGAAAAGCTGATTATTCAATAGATAAATACGCCGACTAAAATTATATAAGCTTCAGTAAACCTGAAGCTTTTTTTTGTAATGTCTACTTTTGAAATTCGACAAAGCAGTATAACCACTAAAAGAAACGATTTTATGAAAAACTATTTTTTTGCTGTAACACTTTTATTTGTTTTTTCGGCATGTAAAGAAAATAAGGCGGAGCCAGAAACAATAATCTCTAAAGCGCAAGCAGAAGACACATTAAACGTTCAAGAAGCTAAAAATAAAAACTATCCAGAAAATCTGACTAAAGTATTTGATGCACATGGCGGATTAGACACTTGGAAAGCAATGAAATCTTTGATTTTTACTATGGATAAGCCGGATGGAAAGGAAGTGATAATGACAAATTTAAATTCCAGAGAAGCATTACTAGACAATCCAGAATCAACTATTGGTTTTAATGGAGAGCAGGTTTGGCTTTTAAATAAAACGGAAGAAGCCTACAAAGGATATGATCCAAAATATGGTTACAATTTAATGTTTTATTTTTATGCCATGCCCTTTATTTTGTCTGATGACGGAATTAATTATGCAGACGCAGAGCCTTTGGTTGTTGAAGGCGTAACGTATCCTGGAATTCAAATTACTTACAATGCAGGTGTTGGAGAAACGCCTGAAGACCGCTATGTGTTGTATTACAACCCAACAACTTACCACATGGAATGGTTAGGGTATACGGTTAGTTTTGTTCCAGGTATAGATAAAAAAGAATTACACTTTAGAAGGTATGATAATTGGCAAAAAGTGAATGGCTTATTATTGCCTAAAACAATTGTGGGTTATGGCTACAAAGATGACAAGCCTACGGAAGCTAAACAAAGCACTGAATTTATAGATGTTAAGCTTTCTAAAAATGAAATTGCATCTTCAAAATTTGTCAAACCAGAAAAAGCTGAATTTATTAATTAGATTTAATATGTTAAAATACAAAAAGGCGAGCTGATTAAAATTAGCTCGCCTTTTTTTTGCACTTTATATTCGTAAAACTTACTGATTCTTATACTTTTCAGAATAACGTCTCCATAATTCTGTTTGGTGACTTTCTAAACTTATTTCACGACCTTGGATAAAAGCTCGTGTTAAAATATTGGTGCGCATATCCAAAGCATCACCTTCACTAATAAAAAGTGTGGCATCTTTTCCTGCTTCTAAAGTACCAACAAAGGCATCAATACCCAGTATTTTAGCGTTGTTAGATGTGATTAATTTTAGAGCTTCTTCTTTATCCATCCCGTACGCTGCGCAAGTGCCTGCGTAGAATGGTAAATTACGTGTTTGGAAGTTTTCCGCATTTCCAACTTGAATGCCTACAAGAACATCTGCGTCATATAAAAGTTTTCCTAATTTAAATGGTAAATCATAATCTTGATCATCATTGGCAGGCAATGTGTGTGGTGTATTAATTAAAACAGGTATGTTGTTTTGTTTCAATAATCCGGTGACTTTATATGCTTCTGCACCACCTACAATAACTAATTGCTCCATCTTATGATCTTTTGCAAAATGAATAGCGTCTGTAATTCCTTTTTCATCATTTACATGAACAAACAATTTTTGCTTACCATTGTACAAACCTTGCATCGCTTCAAAAGGTAAGTTTATAGGTTTTTTATCACCTTTTAAATAGGCTTTACTGTCGGTAATAAAAGCAGCGACCTCGTTTACTTGCTCAGCATAGTCTTTGTTTGGTTTTAAACCTGCAGGTTCTCCCAACCACCAACGACCTCTAGAAAAAGCACTTGGCCAATTAAGGTGAATAGCATCATCTGTTTTTATAGCAGCATCTTCCCAATTCCAAGCATCCATTTGAACAATGGATGAGGTTCCAGAAATACGACCACCTTTAGGCGATACTTGTGCCATTAACACGCCATTTGGACGCATGGATTCTACGACTTTAGATTCTGTGTTGTAAGCAATTAAACTGCGTACATGTGGAATCATACCGCCAACTTCATCTTGATCGTCCGAAGCTCTTACAGCATCTACTTCTACTAATCCTAAAGCAGAATTGGCTGCAATAAATCCGGGATACACGTGTTTACCCTTGGCATCAATAATAGTCATGCCAGACGTGTTGGAATTTGTTGTATTCACCGATGTGATTTTTCCGTTTTCAAAAACAATCACAGAATTTTCAATTACTTGACCATTTCCAATGTGTGCGGTAGCGCCAACAATAGCAATGGGTTTAGTTTGTTTGGATCCTGGTGTTTGTTGCGCAAAGGAAAAGCTTCCTACAAATAGCGTAATAACAAGGATGTATATAGTATAATGTTTCATCTTATTTTCTTTTAGAGTATTAAATCGTGTCACAATGGAAATGTTCATCTACTTTCTTAACAACGGGTTTGGTTTTTAAACCTTTGTTTTTGGCTTGCAACATCATCGTTGTTAATTCGTTTTTCTCTTGTTTTATGCTTTCGCGAATTTGCTTATCACGATCCATATCAAAATAAACTTTTCCTTCAATTAGGGTTTTTTCAGCTTTGGTGTAAATAGACATTGGGTGGCCGTTCCATAGTACCATATCAGCATCTTTACCAACCTTCACGCTACCAACACGATCATCAATATGTAATAGTTTTGCTGGATTTAATGTCACCATTTTCCATGCTTCTTCTTCACTAACACCACCATATTTGATAGCTTTAGCCGCTTCTTGATTTAATCGTCTAGACATTTCAGCATCATCACTATTAATAGCGGTTACAATACCTTGGTTATGAAGAATAGCGGCATTGTATGGAATAGCATCATTCACTTCGTACTTATAAGCCCACCAATCACTAAAAGTTGAAGCACCAACACCATGTTCTTTCATTTTATCAGCTACTTTATAACCTTCTAAAATATGTGTAAACGTATTTATATTAAAGTTGAAACGTTCGGCAACTTCCATTAACATATTAATTTCACTTTGAACGTAGGAATGACAACTAATAAAGCGGTCTTTATTTAAAATTTCAACAAGGGTTTCCATTTCTAAATCTTTACGATACGGTTTACCACTTTTCTTTAAAGCTTCGTATTCTTTTGCTCTGGTGAAATAATCCGTATACACTTGTTCCACACCCATTCTGGTTTGCGGAAAACGGGAACGCGAATAATCGCCCCAGTTAGATTGTTTTACGTTTTCACCCAAAGCAAACTTGATGAATTTAGGACTGTCAGGGAAGATTAAATTTTGCGCTGACTCGCCCCATTTCAATTTAATTATTGCAGAGCGACCACCAATAGGATTTGCTGAACCATGCAAAATTTGAATGGTTGTAACACCTCCAGATAAGTTTCTGTATATGTTTATATCATCTGAATCTACAACATCTTCAATAGTAACCTCGGCGGTGGAGTTTTGACCAGCTTCGTTTACCGCTGCTGTTGCAATATGCGAATGTTCATCAATAACACCAGAAGTAATGTGTTTCCCTGTGGCATCAATAACCATAGCATTTCCGGCGCTTAAATTGTTGCCAATTTTAGCAATCTTACCATCTTTAACAAGGACATCGGTGTTTTTTAAAATACCGGCTTCTTCATTGGTCCAAACCGTAGCATTTTGAAATAAAATGGTTTGTTGTTTTGGTCTTTCAGTAAAACCATAGGCTTCATTAGGAAACGTAACTGGAAATATCCTTACATCAGATTTAGATTCCTTGTTGTCATCATCGTCGGAGTCATCTGATTTTTCCGCGGCTTTCGATTCTAGTTTTTTTGCATAAAAAGTGGTTTCATTTCCATTTGGTAAAATAGCAGCCCCACTTATATTTGGAGTGTTGGTAATTTTAGCTGAAAGTCTTACAAAATCTTGTTTTGTGGTATCTATACTGGAGAACGTTAATGCTAACCAATCATCAGTCATTGTAATTTTTGAGCCTAGTTTTTGCGTATCTGTTTTAACCGTTGCTTTTAACTTCGAAATTTCACCAGAAATTTTTAAATCGTATGTCGTTCCGGCAACTTGCAACTCATAATCGCCTCGAATATCTTTTGTGTTCATGGGTACAATTTCATGTCTGTTACCTAAAACCCAGTTTTCATAAAGCGTTGTTTTGGTATCGAAAATAGTTCCAGACGTAATTAAGAAATTTGCATAAGATCCATTTTTAAGGGTTCCTATGTCATTACTTTTTCTTATAATTTTAGCAGGAACGGTTGTTAACGCTGCTAAAGCTGCTGTTTCATCCAAACCGTATTCAATGGCTTTTTGCAAGTTTGGCATAAATTCAGACGGTTTTTTTAAGTCGTGTAAGGTGAGGGCAAATGGCACGCCGTTTTTATGTAAAACAGCAGGATTGCTTGGTTTCTGATTCCACTCACGCATATCCGATAAGCTTGCTGTGTTTGCCATGATGGGATCTTCCATATCAAATGCATCTGGAAAATTGATAGGTATAATGAATGATGCATTTGTAGCTTTAATTTCATGAATTAACTCATACTCATCACCACCACCAACAATAACATATTGGGTGTTTACATCGTCTCCAACTTTGTCCATACGCAAGTCGTTCATTTTACTTCCTGCATCAATTATTTGAACTAAATCTTTATTGTTATTGAACGCTTCTAATGATCGGTCTTTTGTTTCTGATAAACCTTTGGCATACCAATCAGCATCATAGTTTACTTGTCTAATTAACGCCATAGCTCCCATTAAAGAGGTTGGATATGCTTGTCTAAACGTAACACTTTTGCTGGTTGACAAATACTGTGCAGAACGATCTGATAAAATGCGAGAGGCATCTGTTCCACTTGGGGATAGCGCAATTAAGCTACCTGTTCCACGAATAATGCCATCTGGAATATGGGTGTTTACGGTTCCAAAACCAGCTTCGCGTAATTCGGTTGCTGTTTTAGCATCAAAGGCATAACCTTCAATAGCATTTTGCTCGGGTTTAATATGGTCATTCCAATAGTAACCCTCGCGTGAGGCATCATATTGTGGGCTGTTTGAGTTTTCTGCACGTGTTGGTTTTTTGGTTCCAAACGATGAGTATATATCCACAAATGAGGGATAAATGTGTTTGCCTTCCAGATTGATAACTGTTGTATTTTCTGGAATTTGAACTTGTTTTCCACTAGAAATAACTTTGCCATCTTTAATTAATAATGTGGCATTTTCAAGAGTTTCTGTTGGGGAAATATGAAGGGTTGCATTGGTGAAAGCATGATAACTATGATTTTCAGTTTTTACACCATCATTTTTTGGGAAATAGTTTTGTGAAAACAGCGTTGTGCTGAACACAAAACACAAAAGCGTAAGGAGTTGTTTCATGGGTTTAGGTTGGTTTGAAATTTAAAAACTTAAATATAAGTAATAAGAAATGGGTGCTAAATGAATTGGATTTTTTTTAACATTTTGTTTAGGATTCCAAAAAGTAATTCACATAAAGGGCTACAACGTAGCTGTAACTTTTCATACCACCTTGTTGGTTATTGGCCTTTAAAAAGGAATTATAAGTTTCTTTAAAAACGGGTTCTGTGATGTTTTGATAACGCCTCCAAAAATCTTGAACTTCTTGATAGTTTTTCAGAATACCTATATTGATGGTCAATAATAGTTCTTGATATTTTTCGGGATTTCGCCTAAAAACTTCCATTAAGCAATGGCGTAACGCGAAGGTTGTTCCACTATATTTAAAATATGGGTCTGTATGCGACATGGCAGCCAGACTCCCAATAAAATTAGCTTCATTCTCGGCAGCATAGCCTAGCTGATGCGCAATTTCATGAGAAACGGTTGTTGGGAATTTATATACGGGAATGAGTGCGTCTACTTGAGCTTCATTGGTTAAAGGATTTAAATAGCCGCTAAATCCCATATACGTTAGCGGTACACTAAACAAGGACATTTTAATACTCTTTGGGTGGTATTCCAAATGTGGATACTGCTTTTGTATTTGTATGTAACCCAAAGGCGCCATGTTTAAAATGTCTTTTTTAGTATAGGGTAGATTTACTTTTACGGTATCGTTAATAGCTACCTTAACATGAAGTGCATTCGATTTTTCTATTAATTTTTCGGTAACCATTATAAGTTCTTCGGTTGAATAATCGGCTTTCAGATTCAGGTTTTTATGAAGCGGTAATCGGTAATAATTAAAAGCCCAAAAAACATGAAAAGCGAAATAGATTAAAGAGATGGTTGCGAAAATATCAATAATCCAATTTTTAAAATCTTTAAAAATCCGTTTTCTAGTTATAAGCAACCAACGGATTATGAAAATGATGGCTGCTGCATAAAAAATATCGCCAAAAGAAAATGGCATCCAACCAAAAACATAACGGGATATGGCAGAAACCCATTGGTAAATTCCATGACTGTAATAGGTTTCTACAAATTCTGGAAATTGCGCCAAAATATTAATAAGGATAATCTGTGGGATAAGCGCGAGCGCTATTAAAAGCTTTGGGTTTTTCTGCATATTTCAAAAATAAGGAATTGTTTTATTACTCTATACATTATAATTACCTTTGTAAAACTTAAAAAATACAGATATGAACGAAGCAATACGAGAACTAGAACCAAAAGCCTTATGGAATAAATTTGCCGATTTAAATGCGGTACCACGACCTTCAAAAAAAGAAGAACGGGTTATTGCATTTATGAAGGATTTCGGTCAAAAATTAGGTCTTGAAACTATAGAAGATAGCGTAGGAAATGTCATTATAAGAAAGCCAGCAACTAAAGGCATGGAAGATAGAATAGCCATTGTCATGCAGTCGCATTTAGACATGGTGCATCAAAAAAATAATGATACAGATTTCGATTTCGACACCCAAGGAATTGATATGTATATTGATGGCGATTGGGTGCGTGCCAAAGGCACAACGCTAGGAGCCGATAACGGGTTAGGTGTGGCTACTATTATGGCCATTTTAGAAAGCACTGATATTGAACATCCAGCAATAGAAGCCTTATTTACTATTGATGAGGAAACGGGAATGACAGGCGCTATGGGACTTGAAGGCGGTTTGCTGCAAGGCGAAATACTTTTAAACTTAGACACGGAAGAAGATGATGAAATTGGAGTAGGTTGCGCAGGCGGTGTTGATGTAACTGCTAGAAGAACCTACAAAGAAGAAGAAACACCAGAATTTAAAACCGGGTATGCCATTACTGTAAAAGGCTTACAAGGTGGTCATTCCGGGATGCAAATTCACGAAGGTTTAGGAAATGCTAATAAAATTATGAACCGTTTATTATTTGATGGTTTTGAGAATTTTGGTTTACGTATTTCTGAAATTAATGGCGGTAGCTTACGCAATGCCATTCCACGTGAAAGTCATGCTATTGTTGCCATCGATTCCATTCATGAAGATGCTTTTGTTGCCGAAATGGCAGACTATGCGCAGGTTATTCAAACCGAGCTAAAAACGATGGAACCCGATTTAAAAATTGAAGTTTCCAAAGTAGAAACGCCTGAAAACATTATGGATTTAGGTGTTCAAGAAGGTGTTACGCGTGCATTGTATGCGGCCGTAAATGGTGTGTATAGAATGAGTGCAGATATTAAGGACTTGGTGGAGACCTCAAATAATATTGCCCGTGTTGTTATAAAAGATGGTAATATAGAAATAGCCTGTTTAACACGATCTTCAGTTGAAAGTGCAAAATGGGATTTAGCCAATAGTTTACGAGCTACTTTTGAATTAACCGGATGTGAAGTAGAGTTTTCAGGCGAATATCCAGGTTGGACACCGAATATGGATTCTAAAATATTACAAGTTTTAGAAACGCTTTATATAGATATGAATGATGAAAAGCCACACGTTGCTGCTTGTCACGCAGGACTGGAATGTGGTATTTTAGGTCAGAACTATCCAGAGATGGATATGATTAGTTTTGGACCTAATATTAAAGGAGCGCATAGTCCAGATGAACGTGCCCAAATTTCATCAGCACAAAAATACTGGAAATTTGTTTTAGAGATTTTAAAGAATATCCCGAAGAAGCAATAAAATAAATCAATTAATACCATAAAAAAGCCGCGTTTCTAAACTAGAAACGCGGCTTTTTTTATAGGGTGTTTGGATTATTGTTTTCCTTGAATACCTTCAATTTTTAATTCGAAAATTAAATTTGAGTTTGGAGGAATAGGACCAGAGCCATTTTCACCATATCCTAAATATGAAGGGATAAATACTTTAGCTTTATTCCCAACATTCATATTTAACATGGCTTCTCTAAAACCAGGAACCAATCCAGCAGTTTCATTATAAATCATAGCAAATGGTTTGTAACCACCCTGTGCATCACGTTGTTCGTTATACGCGTTGTTTGCTTTAGCAACTTCGGCCCAGCTTGTATCAAATAAACGACCATCCTCAAAGAAACCAGCATAATTAACTAGTACTTTATCTGCACTTGATGGCTTCGTGTTTTCACCTTCTTCCGTAAAAATCATAACCACGCCTGTATCTAGTTTTTTAACGGTTCCATTTAAGTCTGCATTTTTAGCAATAAATGCTTCTGCAGCCACGCTAGCCGATTCTTTAATTTTTTGGCGAGCCGCTTCTTTTAAAGCTTCTTGCTTTTCTAATACTTTAGGCAGTTCTTCTTTATATACTTCGGCAGCATTAAAACCTTCCGCAGCTTTACCTTTTCTAATGATATTTAATTTTTCAATAATAACTGGTACTACCGGTTTGTTACTTCCTGGTTCCACGGCTACATTAGAAATAGTATCTAATACGTCCATACCAATAACAACTTCCCCAAAAACAGAGTGCTTATTATCTAAATGCGGTGTTGGTCCTTCTGTTATGAAAAATTGACTACCATTTGTGTTTGGTCCCGAATTAGCCATGGAAAGCATACCTGGTTTTGTATGTTTTAAATCTGGGTGAAATTCATCGGTAAATTTGTAACCAGGATCTCCAGATCCTGTTCCTGTAGGGTCGCCACCCTGAATCATAAACTTATCGATAACACGGTGAAATGTTAAACTGTCATAATAACGCTTTCCTTTATAAGCATCGGAAACATTAGGGTGTGTACCTTCTGCTAATGCCACAAAATTGGCAACCGTTACAGGAACTTTGTCGTAAAATAATTTGGTAACCATGGTACCCTTGTTGGTCACAAATTCCGCGTAAAGTCCATCTTCTAAATCAGGATACTGCTGACTGCAAGATGTAAAACTTACTAAAAGTGCCAATACTAATAATTTCATGGTATGTTTCAATGTGTTCATTTTTGAGTTTTAAATAAGTGTTTATATCAATTTAATTGGGTTCTGTTGTTTTTATGTCTATCAATGAAACTTCACATATAAGTGGCACATTGGTGCCTATTTTATTCTCGTCTCCATAATAGCCATACGCTTTTTGGGAAGGAAATAAAAATGTAACCGTTTCGCCTTCACGCATTAGTTTTAAACCTTCGCGCAATCCGGTAAACAATTCCTGCTTATCCATGATGTAGGTTTGCTGCTTTAAGTCGGCTTGACTATATATTACTGTTTCATTAATATCTTTAATAGTATAGTTATAAGTCACAATATCCCCAAATTCAGGAGTTAGTAATGAGTCTGCCGCTTTGGTTTGGTAATAATACCAGAATCCACTGTTGGAAGCTATATAATCTGTTACAGAATCTTTAGCCATTATGGTTTCAAAAACAGCGCGTTCCTTATTAATTAAATTTTTATTACGTTCTACAGACTGATCAATAAACGAACCCGATTTAGCAGAAATGGGACGTCTTGCTTCTGGTGATTTACAGGCAAAAGCAGTTAGTAGTAGACATATTATAACTAAAAATCTATTCATTTTTCAGGGCATTGTTATAAGCGGGTAATATACTAATAAATTTTTCAACCGTTTCTGGAAGCGACAAATCGCTCTTCCCACCCGCTGCATTAGTATGACCACCGCCTTCAAAATGTGCACGTGCAAATTCATTCACGGAAAAGTCGCCTTTAGAACGTAACGATATTTTAATAATATTGTTTTGTTTATCTTCAATAAATATAGCGGCAAAAATAATATTTTGAAGGGATAATGCATAATTTACAAAGCCTTCTGTATCACCTTTTTTATAATTGTAGGTGTTTAATTCGTCTTGAGATAACGTTATAAAGGCTGTCCTAGATTCTGGAATAACCTTTAAATTAGTTAATGCACAGCCTAAAAGTTGCATACGCTCAAAACTATTAGCATCCATAACCGCATTATGGATTTCAGAATGTTGGGCACCTTTATCAATTAAGAAAGCCGTAACACGGTGTGTTTCGCTTGTAGTTGAAGCAAAACGAAACGACCCTGTATCTGTCATAATTCCAGTATATAAACACGTAGCAATATCTTGATTGATAAGGTTTTTGTCATCTAGCATAGCAATAAAATGATACACCATTTCGCAGGTGGAACTCATACTAACATCCGAATACATATAGGTGGCATAATCATCTGGTTGTTGATGATGATCTATCATTATTTTCATAGCAGAGCTAGCTTTTAAAGCCGGTTCCATATTGCCCGTTCGGTTTAATGCATTAAAATCTAACGTAAAAATGATATCCGCATCCTGAATTAAGGCATCACATTTTTCTGTATCTGTGTCATATTTTAAAATGCTGTCTTCGCCTGGCATCCATTTTAGAAATTCGGGATAATCATTAGGTGCAATAATCACAGCTTCTTGATTATGTATCCTTAAATAGTGATAAAGTCCTAAGGTTGAACCAATAGCATCACCATCTGGATTCTTGTGCGGAACAATAACCATTTTTTTTGGTGATCGGAGCAGTTGTTTGATGTCTGAAATAGCTTCTTTTTTCATATGTGACGAATATACAATTTTTTAGTATTGGTTTATATGGTTTTTATTAAGAAATACATTACTTTTGCACGAAATTTAAAGGAAAGAAATTTAGATAGTAAATTGCTTTTCTTAATTAGAATCTATTAATAGAAATATAACTTAAACAAAAGAATGGCAACAAATAGAACATTTACCATGCTTAAGCCAGATGCAGTTGAAAACGGACACATTGGCGCAATTTTAGAGAAAATCAATGCTTCAGGCTTTAGAATAGTCGCATTGAAAAAAACACAAATGACACAAGCTGATGCTGAAGCGTTTTATGCTGTACATAACGAGCGTCCATTTTTTGGTGAGTTGGTTGAGTTCATGACACGTGGTCCAATTGTAGCAGCTATATTAGAAAAAGATAATGCTGTTGAAGATTTTAGAAGCTTAATTGGTGCTACAAATCCTGCTGATGCTGCTGAAGGAACTATTCGTAAGTTATATGCAACTTCTATGGGAGAAAACGCAGTTCACGGAAGTGATAGCGATGAAAATGCAGCTATTGAAAGCGCATTCCATTTTTCTGGACGTGAGATGTTTTAATTAAAAGCACTATAAAAATTAAAAAGCCTAAAATGTTATTCATTTTAGGCTTTTTTTATTCTAAGTATTACCTTTACTGAATTCTAAAAAAGAATTTTATGAAAAAAACAAACTATGTATTATTAGTTTGTTTCCTATTTTCTACCTTATTAATAGCCCAAAACTCGCAAAAAGCTATCAATGAATTACAAATAGTTACGCAAGCGCATGTTTCGGTGAATGTCCAATCTGGAATTCCCGAGTTTATTAAATTCCCCGCAAATCAACCACTAACATTATCTGGTGGTACGCTTCAAGAAAAAATCCGAACGTTTTTAGAAACCTATACAGGGTTGTTTAATGACAGTCAAGATTTAAGCAACTTTACATTTCAACCCCCTAAAAAAGACAACTATGGTTTTCAAACGGTAACCCTTATTCAGCAACATCAAGGTGTTCCTGTTTTTGATGGCCAATTGCGTTTCCATTTTAATCATTCTAATCAGCTAACGACCATAAATGGTAATTACATTGCAAATATTAAAGTACCTCCTGTTCCCAGCATTTCAGAACAAGCGGCAAATGCAGTAGCTCTAAACGTATTAGCTAAACAGGATATTAACTATTCTGGTGAAACCGTTTTTGCGTATGAGACAAAATTATTTGTTTTTCAAAAAGGTCTTATTGAAAATAATTTAGGATCTAGCTATTTGGTCTATGAGGTGGAAGCTAGAAACAATGCAGATGTTAGAGAATATGTTTATATCAATGCACATGATGGTACTTTGGTAGAGCAATTTACAGGTATGCCACATGCGTTAGATCGCACGGTATATGAAGGAAACACCAATACAGTAGTTTGGACAGAAGGCGATGCTTTTCCAGGCAGTTTAACGGTTTGGCAACGTAATGAAGTGGAGGCTTCAGGGCATGTCTATAATTTTTTTAATAATGCTTTTGGGTACGTATCTTATAATAATGCGGATGCACAAATGCGAACCATTAACAACAATCCAAATATTAACTGTCCAAACGCTAACTGGAATGGTGTAACTGCTAATTATTGTAATGGTACAGCAACAGATGATGTTATTGCACATGAATGGGGACACGCTTATACTGAATATACGAGTGGCTTAATTTACGCTTGGCAATCGGGCGCTATGAATGAGTCATTTTCAGATATATGGGGAGAAACCGTTGATTTAATAAATAATTACGCAGATGAAGATGATGATGTATCCTTAAGAACGGGCTGCAATAGTTCTGATCGTTGGCGAATTGGCGAAGATGCTACTGCCTTTGGTGGTGCTATTCGCGATATGTGGAATCCACCTTGTAATAACGATCCTGGAAAAGTTACCGATGGCTTATACCGCTGTGGTGAAGGTGATTCAGGAGGAGTACATTCTAATTCTGGAATTCCAAATCACGCCTATGCGCTTTTAGTTGATGGAGGCACTTATAATGGACAAACTATTAACGGTATTGGTTTGACCAAAGCGGCCCATATTTTTTGGCGCGCCCAAAGCACGTATTTAACGGCTACTAGCGATTTCTTTACGTTGGCAGACGCGCTTGAAGCATCTTGCACAGATTTATTAGGTATTAATTTAGAGGGATTATCTACAGTGGCAACTGCTGCTGGACCCTCTAATGAGATTTTAACCATGGCTGATTATAACGAATTAGTAAAAGCTATTCTAGCCGTAGAATTACGTATCGAACCAGAGCAGTGCGGATTTACAGCAGTAATTGGTGCGGCTCCAGATTTATGTGAGAACGCCCTAGATAATCCCATATTTTCAGAGGATTGGGAGACTGGTTTAGATGGCTGGACTGTTAACCAATCTCAAACTTCGTCAACCTGGATCCCTAGAGATTGGGAATTGAGAACTAGCCTGCCTAATGGCAGAGCTGGAAATGGTGTTTATGCAGTAAACGCGCCTATTGGTGATACCTACGGAGGAAATTGTCAAAACAGTTTTCAAAATGGTATCATGAGTTTAGAAAGTCCTATTGTTACCATGCCAGACTTTAATGAAGGTACGTATGAAATGGCTTTCAATCATTACGTTTCAACAGAACCTAATTGGGATGGTGTAAATATTAAATATAAATTAGATGGAGGTAATTGGATATTGATTCCTGCCTCGGCATTTATAATAAATGGTTATAATGATGTCATTAATCCAGCTTCAGAAGGAAATGACAACCCTATGGAAGGTCAAGAGGCCTTTACGGGGTCTGATGGTGGCTCAAATAGCGGTAGTTGGGGGACAAGTATTATAGACTTATCTGTTTTAGGTATCATGGGAAATAGTACCGTTCAGTTTAGATTTGATTTAGGAAGTGATGGTTGCAATGGACGAGAAGGTTGGTATTTAGATGAATTAACAGTTTATAATTGTGCTTATGCTTTATCTATTGAAGATTTTACAGCTGTTGAAAATGGTATAAAAGTATACCCTAATCCATCAAATGGTCAATTTACAATGAAGAATATTGGAAATTTAGATTTAGTGAAAGCTGATGTTATGGATATCAATGGACGTTTAGTGAAGTCTATAGATTTATCTGGAATTCAGGAAACAACTACTTTAGATATTTCTCGTGTGGCCTCTGGTTTATACTTTATGAAAGTCTATACTAAAACGGCAAATACCGTTATTAAATTGATTAAGGACTAATTGAGTCCTAATATTATACTAAAAAATCCCGCAAACTGCGGGATTTTTTGTTTTAAACGTATAGTTGGACTTTTTTCTAATAATATTTCATGAACTAATAACTACCAACTAACGCAGCACTAATTCTTTAATAATGTGCTTCCCTAAATTTTCGTTAAGCATAGAAATAATTTTTTCTTTCCCGTAACTTAATTCTTCACGCAGGACACTAGAACTTAATTGCACATACAATGTGTCGCCTTTTAGTTGAATGGCTGTCGTGTAATTATTTACACCATTACCCATCATGCTTTGCCATGCATCTTGCACGTTTACCGCATTTAATCCCTGTTCTAACCGGTTGGTTTCCACAAACTCCTTAAGTGCGTCTGCAATTGTTAAGTTTTCATTATTACGTTTGGCCATTAGTCTAAATTTAAAGGTTTGTAGCGTTTATACAAAAATACGGCTTCATGCTTATTTACGACTTTTAATTGCTTTTTAGTTACTAACAAAATGGTTTCCTTCCAAGAATCAAAAGGTGTTGTATAATATACATTCAGGCTATCATTTTCAATTTTAATAATGAAGGTTTCCGCATCTTTAGAAGTTTCAAACGTCCCCATGAAATTAGGTTTCATTTTTTTTCGGACGCCTTGTAATGAATCCTCTAAACTTATAAAGTCAATTGTATCATTAAAATTATATTCTTTAATACGGCCATCTTTTAGGGTAACGCGTTCAATTTCCCAATACCCTTCAAAATTTTTTAAAGACTCGTCTGGGGTTTTAGTACAACTGGAAATAACAAGCGCAGTAACGAGCAGTAAGATAAGGTTTTGACGTTTCTGTTTCATAATGAAAACGGTTCTAAAGTTTAAAAATTTCGTAAGATTGATGCACTTGCTTAACAACAGCTTCCGTCCGGTCCGCATGTGTATCGCTTATAAAAAGCTGACCAAAATTTTCATCGTCTACCAATTTAATAATCTGGGATACCCGTTGTTCGTCTAATTTATCAAAAATATCATCCAATAGCAAAATAGGATTTACCTGACTTTTGGATTTTATAAAATCGAATTGTGCCAATTTTAAAGCAATTAAAAATGATTTCTGCTGTCCTTGACTACCGAATTTTTTAATTGGATGTCCGGAAATGTTAAATATTAAATCGTCTTTATGAATGCCAACACTGGTGTATTGAATGGCCTTGTCCTTATTAATAACGGTTTTTAACAAGGCCTCCAATCGGTTATCTGTTAAATCACTTTCATACACCAATTCTACGGATTCGTTGCCGCTGCTAATGGCTTCATAACGTGCCTTAAAAATAGAGATAAAGGACTCTAAAAATGCTTGACGTCTCTCATGAATTTCATGTCCGTATTGATCGAGTTGTAAATTATAAACCTCTAAAGTATCCTTATTAAAGGTATGGTTTAAGGCAAAATACTTTAAGAGCGAATTACGCTGCGCTAAAATTTTATTGTATTTTAATAAGGCATTCAGGTAGTTTTTATCGCTTTGCGAAATAACACCATCCACAAATTTCCGTCTGGTTGCACTTCCTTCAATAATTAAATCCCGATCGGCTGGCGAAATAATCACTAAAGGCAAAAATCCAATATGGTCGCTATACTTTTCATAAATTTTGCCATTTCGTTTTATAATCTTTTTCTGACCACGTTTTAAACTCACCACAATTTTTTCTGCCGTATTTTCCTTTTCATATTCACCATTTACCACAAAAAAAGCTTCGTCGTGTTTAATGTTTTGGGATGCAATAGGATTAAAATAACTTTTCCCAAACGATAGGTGATAGATGGCATCTAACACATTCGTTTTACCCACGCCATTGTTTCCAACAAAACAGTTTATTTTCTCATTGAAAACAAAGCTGCGTTCATCAAAATTTTTATAATTCAGTACCGATAAGGATTTCAAAATCATGTAAAAAGAAACTTAAAAGGGTGTTCAGTTTAAAGGATGTGCAAATTATTGAAAAATAACAAATAAATAGGCTTTCAAATCTAAAGAAATATTATATTTTTGCACCGCATTAATTTAGAATATATGGCAACGTACAAGAAGAGAGGATATAAACCAGAAACGAAAGAAGAAAAGCAGCATGATGTTGAAGAGAACTCAACAACGGCAGAAGTTTTTAATACACTTGATGAAAGTGCTTCCAAAACTGAAGATTGGGTAATTGCCAATCAGAAATACATTTTCATTATTATAGGTTTGGTAGCCGCCGTAGTTTTAGGTTATTTAGGGTATAACGAGTTTATAGCAAAACCAAAGCAAACGGAAGCTATGAATGATATGTACCAAGCTCAAAAATATTATGACCAAGCAGTAAATGCAACGGCTGAAAAAGATTCCTTATTTAGCTTAGCCTTAAATGGAGGTGAAGGGAAATTTGGCATGTTAGATATTATTTCAGAGTATGGTGGAACACCATCTGCAAATATGGCTAACTATTACGCTGGTATGGCCTATTTAAATATGAAAGATTACAAAAATGCGGTTTCGTATTTAGGAAATTTTTCAGGAGATGACGAAATTTTGGCGCCTATGGCCAAAGGTTGTATTGGTGATGCCTTTGTGCAATTAAACCAACAAGAAGATGCTTTAGGCTATTATGAAGAAGCTGCTAAAATGCGTTCCAATGAATTTACCACACCTATGTTTTTATACAAAGCAGGTGTTATAGCATTAGATTTAGGCAAAACAGATGTGGCGCTTAAGCATTTTAAAAACATTAAAGAAAACTATCCAACGTCTACTGAAGGTGCTAATATTGACATCTTTATTGGTAAAGCAGAGGCTTTGGCAAGTAACTAATACATGGCTACAGAAAATAACAATTTATCAGAATACGATAAAGCTACAATCCCAAACGCGAAGAACTTTCGGTTTGGGATTGTTGTTTCAGAATGGAATGATACCATAACAGAAGGACTTTACAAAGGCGCCATCGAGGCTTTGTTAGATAATAATGTTTCAAAAGAAAATATTATTCGTTGGAATGTTCCTGGTAGTTATGAATTAATTTTTGGTTGTAAAAAAATGCAACAACAACCGGTTGATGCTGTTATTGCCATAGGAAGTGTAATCCAAGGCGAAACCAAACATTTCGATTTTGTGTGTGAAGGTGTTGCTCAAGGAATTAAGGATCTTAATGTTTTACATAACGTCCCTGTTATTTTTTGCGTACTAACCGATAACAACATCCAACAGTCTATTGATCGTTCGGGTGGAAAACACGGAAACAAAGGAACTGAAGCGGCTATTGCTGCTATTAAAATGGCAGAATTGAACAAGTAAATAGCCTAATTTCTTAAATTTTATTTTATATATTTTAATAGACATGAGCTAGCTTCATGGACTAGCAAGCAGGATATTGTTAACAATTTTTGGCAATCTGAATGTCCTTTTTCCTTGTAAATTCAGTACTTTTGAAGTTAAAGCAACTAATTAGAAAGTACATTGGCTAAAAAAAATAAAAGCTTTAATTATAAACCAAGATTCCAAGATGTTCCTGAAAAAAATCAGCCAGATGATATTCAGACAAAATGGCAAAGTTTAAAGGGTAATAGAAAGCGAAAACGTAGTTTTCTTACCTCACCATTATTTTTGGTCTTGTTTTTGATTGCTATCTTAATAGTGATTTACATATTAAGTGGCTACGAATAATATAGAATTATGGGAGTTTTTAGTAAGCGAAAAAATAAAAAATACAGCTACACACCGCGTTATTATAAAGGTGATGAGAATCCGTACGAAATAAAACACAAGTTCGATGATTTTCGCTCAACCGTTGGAAGTAGTGGTGGTTTAAAAACAAAGATAAATACCGCTTGGGACGATTATAAAAACAATGCTGATGAACATGCCAATAGACGTGTATTGATCATTATAGCTGTTTTAGTTTTTATATTTTTACTGATTATTGGTTTCGATTTATCCATATTCCTTCCTGAAAACTAATGGCAGACATTATTCAATTATTACCCGATCATGTAGCCAATCAAATTGCTGCAGGTGAAGTTGTTCAAAGACCAGCTTCCGTAGTAAAAGAGCTTTTGGAAAACGCCATTGATGCGCAAGCTTCAGAAATTAAACTGCTTATTAAAGATGCTGGAAAAACCCTTGTTCAAGTAATCGATAATGGTTCAGGGATGAGTGTTACCGATGCACGTTTTAGTTTTGAACGTCATGCAACCTCTAAAATTAAATCGGCTGACGATTTGTTTCAATTACATACCAAAGGATTCCGTGGCGAAGCTTTGGCAAGTATTGCCGCTATTGCCCATGTGGAATTAAAAACCAAGCAAGAAGCGGATGATGTAGGCACCCAAATAGTTATTGAGGGTAGCGAGGTAAAAGAACAAGAAGTGGTTGTAACACCAACAGGAACTTCTATTGCTGTAAAAAACCTCTTTTTTAATATTCCAGCGCGACGTAATTTTTTAAAATCGAATACGGTTGAATTGCGACATATTATTGATGAATTCCACCGGGTGTCTTTAGCGCATCCATCTATTCAGTTTTCTATGTATCATAATGGCAGCGAAACATTTCAGTTGCCTTCCAGTAATTTCAGACAACGTATTGTAAATATCTTTGGGGCAAAAACCAATGAGAAATTGGTGCCTGTAAATGAAACAACCGAAGTTTTAACCGTTTCAGGATTTGTTGGAAAACCCGAATACGCCAAGAAAACACGTGGCGAACAATTCTTTTTTGTGAATAACCGTTTTATAAAAAGTGCTTATTTAAATCACGCTATTAATTCTGCTTTTGATGGGTTACTAAAAGATGGAACGCATGCGAGTTACTTTTTAGACTTAACCGTAAATCCGCAAACTATTGATATTAATATTCATCCAACCAAAACAGAAATTAAGTTTGATGACGAACATACTTTATACGCTATTTTACGGTCGGCAGTCAAACATAGTTTAGGGCAATTTAGTATTGCGCCAGTTTTAGATTTTGATCGGGATTCCAATTTTGATACGCCTTATAATTTCGAAAATAAACAAGCAAAAACCCCTAAAATAGAAGTGGATCGTTCGTTTAATCCCTTTCAAGAAGAAACCCGATCTAAAGCATCTTTTAATACATCGTACAAAAAAGAACCAGCTGGAAGTTGGGAAGGTTTGTATGTTGGAATGGAATCTAAAGGAACCAAATCGACATCCGATTTCAACGAAATGCGTTTTGAGAGCGATGAACAAACCGGTAATATGTTTCAAGACGACTCCAGTTTAGATGTGAAACAATCTACCTATCAACTTCATAATAAATATGTAGTTAGTACTATAAAATCGGGTATGTTGGTAATTGACCAACATCGTGCGCACCAACGAATTCTATATGAAAATTTCTTAAAGCATATTACTATTAAAGAGAGTGTAAGTCAGCAATTGTTATTTCCTGTATTAGTGTTTTTATCGCAACAAGAAATGGATTGTATAAAAGAAGTACAAGAAGATTTAGAACACACTGGATTTGTATTTGCTAACTTTCATAATGATCATATTGAAATTTCAGGAGTTCCAATTAGTGTTCCGGAGAGTGAAGTCACTGTTATTTTGGAACAGCTGATTAGTGACATAGAAAACGAAGTGCCAGATACTCATTTTAGTGCAACCGATTTATTGGCAAAATCCATGGCAAAGAGTTTGGCTATTAAGAGAGGACAATCCTTATCTTTGATGGAGCAAGAGCATTTAGTGAATAGTTTATTTGCTTGTAAAGACCCTAATAGTTCACCAACAAATCAAGCAACTTTCGTTACGATAAGCGTGGATGAAATAGATAAAAAATTTATATAAGTAAAATCTTATGATGAATAATATTACCGATACGGTCAAACATTTAATTATTTTAAACGTGCTTATGTTTGTAGGTACTCTTACAGTTGGAGGAGCGGCACTGGGCGAGAATACTGTGTTCTACGATTGGTTTGCCTTACACTTTCCTAAAAATGTGGCCTTCCAGCCTTGGCAAATAATTACACATATGTTTATGCATGGCGGTTTTATGCATATTTTGTTTAATATGTTTGCGTTATGGATGTTTGGAACGGCCGTAGAACAACGTTTTGGCGCTAAAAAATTCATATTTTTCTACTTGTCAGCGGGTTTAGGCGCGGCCCTTTGTATGATTGGTTACTATTATATTACCTTTTATTCAGGACTCAGCACATTAACCGAAGCCGGTGTTAGTGAGTCTCAAATACTTGAAACATTAAATTCAGGTATGTATAATACAGGATGGCAACAAATAATGGGTGCAGCAAAAATGCAACAATTTGTAGGTGTTTTTAATAGTACAATGGTTGGTGCTTCTGGTGCTATCATGGGGGTTTTAGTGGCCTTTGGCATGTTGTATCCAGACTCTAAATTAATGTTGATTTTCCTGCCAGTCCCTATTAAAGCCAAGTATTTTATTCCGGGAATTATTGCATTAGATTTAATTTCGGCTATAACGGGACAATCCTTTTTTAGTCCTAGTAATACGGCCTATGTTGCCCACCTTGGAGGCGCTTTAACTGGGTTTTTAATTATGTGGTATTGGAAAAAAACACAATTCAACAAAAACCGTTGGGATTAGTATGACAAACTTAAATCAAGATATCCGCACAAAATTGCAGCATCTCAATGTTTTTGAAAAGCTGATAGTTGGTAATTTTGCTGTTTTTATAATCGGATTATTAGTAACGCTACTTTTCAAATTCGATTTACAGTGGTTTGAATTACCGAGTGTATTTAGCGAGTTTATAATTCAACCATGGAGCGTTATTACTTATGCGTTTGTGCATTATGATTTTTGGCATTTCTTTTTTAATATGATTTGGCTTTATTTTATTGGTGGCATGTTTAATAATATGTTCTCAAAAAAAATGGGACTAAATGTGTATTTTTTAGGTGCTATTTCAGGAGGACTTTTATTTTTATTAGGTTATAACCTGTTCCCGAGTTTGTTTCAATCGCCAACTAGATTGGTGGGCGCATCGGCAGCTGTTCGTGCATTATTGATTTTTTTATGTGCTTATATGCCCAGTATGGAGGTGCGTTTTTTCACCTTTAATTTAAAGCTGTGGTATATTGGTGCAGCCATTGTTGCTTTTGATGTTTTGGGCATCATTGCCGGCATAAATGATCCTGTTTCTGGCAATGCTGGTGGTAATTTAGCACATTTAGGTGGCGCTATTTTAGGTTATTTTTATGCGAAACAATTAGTTAAAGGTCAAGATATTGGGAAGGGGTTCGAGAAATATATGGATCAGTTTATGAGCCTATTTTCAAAATCGAAAAAATCACCCTTAAAAACCGTTTATAAAAAGAAGTCTGGTAAAGTTGCGGGTTTTTCAAAGGAGGAATTCGATCAGTTTAATAAACAGAAAAAAATAGATGTCATTCTAGATAAAATTAGTAAAAGTGGTTATGATAGTTTAACAAAAGCCGAAAAAGAGTTTTTGTTTAAAGCTGGAAAATAATATACTATTTGTAGTAAATATAAGTTATAGCAGCTTGTAGTATTGTTATTGGATTTCGGCTTGCCGTTTTCATTCAAATTATATGAAAAACTTAACGTTAATAGATAAATTTATATACCTCTTAAATGGTCTGTTAGCCTTTGTTTTGCTGTTATCGTATTTATTGCCGTTTGTACCACCTAAAACGTTTGCATTACTTTCTGTATTGAGTTTAGGCGTGCCTTTCTTGATTCTTATAAACGTGGTGTTCTTTTTATATTGGTTAATCAAACTCAAAAAACAGTTAATATTATCTGCTGTTGTGTTAGTGATCGGCTATTTTAGTTTTGGGTCTTTATATAAGTTTTCTTCCGAAGATGATAAAATTCATGACCACCAACTTAAAGTCATGAATTATAACGTGCGCTTATTTAACTTGTACGATTGGATTCCTGAAAAAGGCATAGCTGTGAAAATGGTCGATTTAATCAAACAGAAAGCACCAGATGTACTGACGATTCAAGAATATCATCCACATCCTGATATTGATTTATCAACTTTTAAATATAAATTCGAGAAATTATCAGGGAATAAAACTAAATATGGTCAGGTTATTTTATCACAATACCCCATTATTAATTCAGGATCTGTGGAATTTCCCGAGACATCAAACAACGCCATTTTTGCGGATATAGTAAAGGCCGATGATACCATTCGTATTTATAATGTCCATTTACAATCCTTAAAAATTGATGCTAATATGGATAAGCTGAAACAGGAAGATTCTGAACGCTTATTAAAACGAATAGAACAAACGTTTGAAATGCAACAACTCCAAACCGAATTGTTTTTAGAGCATAAAGCGTCGTGTCCTTATAAGGTTATTATTTCTGGCGATTTTAATAATACCGCGTTTTCATACGTTTATAAGGAGTTGAAAGGCGATTTAAACGATACGTTTAAGCAAGCAGGAAATGGTTTTGGTAGAACATACGACTTCAAGTTTTTTCCCATCCGCATCGATTTTATTTTCAGTGATCCTTCTTTTGAAATCACGGATTTTAAAACCATAGATAACAAATATTCAGATCATTATCCTATAATGGCCACCTTGAAATTACATTAAGGCGCAGTCTGCTGAATCTGCTATAATATGAATTACCAATCCAATACCAACTAATCTGGTTTTTTTCGGAATTAACAAAAGCACATACAGGCCAATTGCCCAATAGGTATGCAATGGATGAAAATTAATACTACATCTATTGGGATCAAAAATAGGCGTTGCTAATAGGTGATCTAAATCAATAATCATAGTTGCTACCATAATAAGATATGCCTTTAACCAATAGGTTCTGTAAAAGACGAATGCAACTAGTAAAGGCAGTAAAAAGTGCAGATTGTAGTGAACGAGATTTTGTAGCATTACCAGAATGGTTTTTGAGATTCTAGGTAATTTAAAGCATTCGGTCCTTCATTACATATTAAATCTAAGATACTTAAATTGTTAATGAAGCCATGTTTATCATCAAAAACTTGGGTATAGGATTCAAAATTAGGTGCTTGTTCACCTTTGGCCTTTACTAGATGCCGTAAATCGGTAAATTGAGCAGGTTTCTTTTCAAATGTAGTTGTTTGTTGAGTTTCAATTTCTAATTGTAAGCAATCGCAAATGGTTTGAAAACAGCGTCGGTTAAATTCGAGCAAATTAGAAACGGGTTCTTCAAATAAGGGCTTTAATTCATCTTCATAAAATTCGAAAAAAGGCGATGTTTTATAAGCAGATTCTAAAGATTTCCAATGGTTGCGTTGCCAATTTTCGTCATTAAAAGTCTGGACATCCACATACTGCTGCCGGTCTTTTTGGCTGTGTATTACTGGAATATTCAACAATAATTTACCATTAGCACCATAAATATAGGCTCTATTTCTATAGGTCTGTTTTTGGAAATTATCAGCCATTTCAAAGGTGACGGTTTCCGCCTGACTTATAGCGACAAAATGCGCGATGCTTGGAAAATACGTTGGATGTATAAGAATATTCATGGGTTTAGATGCTTGTTGCAAAGTTGATTACATAATGCGTTGCACAACTTTACGTTTTACAACTAACTATTAGCTTTCTTATGTTTACGCCATTTACTAAACCCAAACCATGCGGCTAATAGGACTAAAAACGGAATGAAATATGAAACTGGTTCGCCACTACCATTTACGGTTGTAAATAAACGCTCCCAACGAATTTTTTCTTTAATGCCTTGACCATTGCTATTATAACTCATCCATATAAATACCGGTTTTCCAACCACATGATCGAAAGGCACAAATCCCCAAGAACGTGCGTCTAACGAGTTATGGCGGTTGTCTCCCATGAGCCAATAATAATCTTTTTGAAATGTATAGCTATTGGCCACTTCACCATTAATAAAAATCTGATTGCCTTTTACTTGTAAAGTGTTATTTTCATATTCTGTAATGGCACGTTTGTAAAGTGGTAAAACTTCTAAATTTAAGTCAATTGTTGCTCCAGCTTCAGGAATATAAAGCGGTCCAAACCAATCGTTATTCCAATTGTAATTAGCGTCATGCGGGAAAACACTTAATTCACGCTCACCTTCCTCACGCTTAAGAGGTTCAACACTCTTCACGTTTGGATGGTTTTTAAATTTCGCTAAATTTTCATCTGAAATTCCGGGGAAGTAACTCACGGAGTAGTCTTGGTTATACTGCGGGAAATCGGTTATATTATAGCGGCTAGACAATATATAATTATTGAAAGGCCCATTTTTTGTTTCTACTTTATAAGAAAATTGCAATTTAGCTCTGTCTGGCAAAGCATTTTGTTTGCCATTAATATATACATAACCATTGCGAATTTCTAAAGAATCTCCAGGGATACCAACGGCACGTTTTACGTAATTCGTTTTCTTATCAATTGGTTTGTAATAATTTCTATCAGCCGATTTATACATATTGTACAACGTATCTACTGGCCAGTTGAAAACAACAATATCATTATGTTTTATATTTTGAAAACCTGGAATTCGTAAATAAGGTAGTGATAATTTGTTTATGAATGAGGTGTTTCTGTTTTCTACATTGTCATCATATAAATATGATTTTTTATTAATAAACGGAATGGTATCATGAACCATTGGCGCAGCAACAGTAGACATGGGAACGCGCGCGCCGTAATGAAATTTACTAACAAAAAGGAAATCGCCAACTAGTAATGATTTTTCTAAAGAAGACGTTGGAATGGTATACGGTTGAATAATATAGGTGTGCACTACGGTTGCAGCTACAATTGCAAACAGAATAGAACTTACCCAATCTCCAAGAGGCGTTCGGGGATGTAAACTTCTATCTTTTACATGTTGCACATCTACAGCATAGTTTAAATAGTAATTATAAAAACCTAAAGTGAATAGCGCCAAAACGGTATCTGTCGCGGAATTTTTCCCAAAACTTCTAGCGGTTTCAACCCATACAACTGGAAACATGATGAGATTTACAATCGGTAAAAAGAGCAGGATTGTCCAATACCATGGACGGTTAATTATCTTCATTAAAATAACCGCGTTGTACACAGGAACGAAAGCCTCCCAAGCTTGTCTACCAGCTTTTATATATAATTTCCAAGTGCCTAATCCGTGAATAATTTGAATAATTAGGATAACTATGAACAATTGAATGAGTGTCATATATTTTTACTTTTGTTGTTATTGGTAGGCAACCTTCATATTTCGTTACCTGAATTGTTTGTTTTAACCTATGTTTAACACATCTTTCATGGTGTAAACACCTGTTTTATCTTGTAGCCATTCAGCGGCAATAACAGCGCCTAGTGCAAACCCTTCGCGGCTATGCGCTTCATGTTCAATAGTAATGGTATCTGTATTGCTGGTATAGGAAACGGCATGGGTTCCAGAAACATCATCAAGGCGTTTAGCTGAAATGGGTATGGTATTTTCTTTTTTTGAAAGCAGGCTCCAATCTGAATACAAATCGTGTTCAGAAATAATAGATTCTGCTAATGTAATAGCCGTTCCACTTGGCGCATCCAGTTTTTGAGTATGATGAATTTCTTCTAAAGAAACTTTGTAAGACTCAATTTTGGACATCATTTTGGCAAGTTGCGTATTCAGTTCAAAAAAGATATTAACACCCAAACTGAAATTTGATGCATAAATAAAAGCGCCATTTTCTTCTTCGCAAAGTGCTTTGGCTTTCTTGAAATTGTCCAACCAACCGGTAGTTCCAGAAATAACCGGGACACCATGCTTAAAACATTTTATGATATTAAAAAAAGCAGCATTGGGAACACTAAAATCGATAGCAACATCTGCTTGGGTGATATCGTAGCCATCTTCATCGTTTGTTTTTATAACAATAGTATGGCCACGTTGAATTGCTATTTTTTCAATGGTTTTACCCATTTTACCATATCCTAAAAGTGCAATTTTCATGCTTAAAATTTAAAATTAACTGTAATACCTAAATCTCCTGTATTATCAAACTCATTAATTTTATAATGAGGTGCTAGGGACAGATTATCATCCACATTGTACTGCAGTAGATGCGCATCCACATTGGCATCAATAATATTTAAGGCGTAAATAGCAATGGTAACCAAAAGCGAAATTTCTCGGTTCCTGCTCAGTGTTTTTTGTGCTTCACGCAAGCCATCATCATTAATGGTTCCGTAAAATTCATCGTCCGTAAAACCTGCCAATCGTCTTTTATAGGCATCTCTATAGCGTTTGTATTCTTTATTATTGTCTAAATAAAAATACATACCAATTCCTAATCCTGCATAAACAATAGGGATTTTCCAATATTTTTTATTGTAGGCTTGGCCTAATCCTGGTAATACAGCAGAATAAAAAGCGGCACGCGCAGGTGCTAACGGATCAATAGGATCTGAAACAATATTATTTGCTTCAACTTGTAGTTCTTCTAGTGTTTCTGTTTGGACTTCTTCCTTGTCTTCAGAGTTTTTATCTTCTTGAGCCCACGTATTACTACAAAAAGCCAAGATAATAATAAGCACTATGGCATATTTATTCAGCACGTTTTACCAATTTTAAAATACGATTAAAGTCTTCTTCTGAATGAAAAGGAATTGAAATATTACCTTTTCCATTTTTTGATACTTTAACGTTGATTTTATGACCAAAGTATTCAGAAAAATCTTTAATACCCTTTTTTACAAATTTAGGAAGTTCTTCCGGTTCTTTTGGTGTTTTTAACGTTTTATCTGATTGAAAATCACGGACTAATGTTTCCGTATCTCGAACAGATAATTTATTGGTAATTATCTTCTCATAAATATCCAATTGGAGGCTTTGATCCTCAATGGTAATAATGGCACGACCATGACCCATGGAGATAAAACCATCTCGCATACCTGTCTGGATAATAGGATCTAATTTTAATAGACGTAAATAGTTAGCAATAGTGGATCGTTTTTTACCAACACGATCACTCATTTGCTCTTGTGTTAAATTAATTTCGTCAATTAATCGTTGGTAGGATAAAGCAATTTCAATAGGATCTAAATCTTGACGTTGAATGTTTTCAACCAAAGCCATTTCAAGCGATTCTTGATCATTTGCAATTCTAATATAGGCTGGAATGGTTTCCAAACCTATTAATTTAGAAGCTCTAAAACGACGCTCACCTGATACCAATTGAAAGGTATTAAAGTCTAATTTTCTAACCGTAATAGGTTGAATAACGCCTAACTCTTTAATAGAGGAGGCTAATTCACGCAGGGTTTCTTCGTTAAAATTAGTACGTGGTTGAAATGGGTTAATATCAATTGCGTCAATATCTAATTCTACAATATTGCCAATAACTTGGTCTGCATTTTTATCCTGACTTGTTTTTATATCGTTTGAAGGATCTTTTAGCAATGCCGATAATCCTCTACCTAAAGCCTGTTTTTTCGTTGCCTTCGCCATGTTTTAGGAGTTTTTATTAATAATTTCTTTTGCCAAACTTAAGTAATTTGTGGCACCTTTACTTGCCGCATCATAGTTTATAATGCTTTCACCATAACTTGGTGCTTCACTTAAACGGACATTTCGTTGAATAATGGTTTGGAACACCATGTCATTAAAATGTTTTTGAACTTCTTCAACCACTTGGTTTGATAAGCGCAGGCGTGAATCATACATTGTTAACAGTAAACCTTCAATATCCAATTCAGGATTATGAATTTTTTGCACACTTTTAATTGTATTCAATAGTTTACCAAGTCCTTCTAAGGCAAAATATTCACATTGAATAGGAATAATTACGGCGTGCGCCGCTGTTAAAGCATTTAAAGTTAGAAGGCCTAAAGATGGTGCGCAATCTATTAATATAAAGTCGTAGTCATCAACAATGTCTCCTAATGCTTTTTTAAGCATATATTCACGTTCGTCCTTATCTACTAGTTCAATTTCAATAGCAACGAGATCTATATGTGCTGGAATAATATCCAGGTTCGGCGTATCGGTTTTGACAATGGCTTCTCTAGCACTATTAGAATGCTCAAGAAGTTGGTAGGTTCCAGTCTCGACAGTTTCAACATCAATACCCAATCCAGACGTTGCGTTAGCTTGTGGATCAGCATCTATAAGGAGTACTTTTTTTTCAAGTACGCCTAGGGAAGCAGCTAAATTAATAGAGGTTGTTGTTTTACCAACACCACCTTTTTGATTAGCTATAGCTATTATTTTACCCATTAATTGATTTGGTTTAATTACGCGTAAAAATACAATTATTTGTGGGTTTAGAAAATGGAAGTTGTTAACAAACGTTTAAACAGGTGACCTTTTTTTTAATAGGACTGGTTTTAATTGGTTTAGCTTGTTTTTTTAATATTTTTAACTTAAAATTAAGGAAACTGACAAATATCATAAAACAAACTTGATATGATGATTACATTTGTTCTTTAATTAGGATAAAAACATCCGAATTAATTTTTAAACACTAATCAATATTTAAAATTATGAAAACAAAGAAATTTATGAAACCCGTTTACCCAATGATGGTATTGTTTGCTTTGGCTGTATTTTTTACAGGTTGTATGGAAGAAAAACAAGCAAGCTATGAAAATGCTGAAGATATTCCAGTTAATCAAGAAATGATGGCAGAATTAACGGCGCCACCTCACGTTCCAACACCTATTGGGCGAAGAAAAGCGAAAAAGCTTAAAGTGAATATGGAAATTCTTGAGCAAGAAGGCGAAATGACTGATGGTGTAAGATATAACTATTGGACTTTTGGAGGCTCTGTGCCAGGTAGTTTTATTAGAACACGAGTAGGTGATGAAGTGGAATTTACCTTATCGAATCACCCAGACAACAAATTACCGCATAACATCGATTTACATGCCGTTACTGGACCAGGCGGAGGCGCAGAGTCTTCATTCGTGGCACCAGGATTTGAAAAAACGTTTTCTTTTAAAACGTTAAATCCAGGACTGTTTGTTTATCATTGTGCAACAGCACCCGTTGGTATGCACATTGCAAATGGTATGTATGGTTTAATTTTGGTTGAGCCTGAAGGCGGTTTGCCACCAGTTGATAAAGAGTATTATATCATGCAAGGTGATTTCTATACTAAAGGAAAAAATGGTGAACGAGGATTGCAACCTTTCGATATGCAAAAAGCGGTTGATGAAAATGCCGATTATGTTGTGTTTAACGGTAGTGTTGATGGTTTAACTGGCGATAATGCCATTACAGCTCAAGTAGGGGAAACTGTAAGACTTTATGTTGGTAATGGTGGACCAAACCTAGTATCATCCTTCCATGTTATTGGCGAGATATTTGACAAAGTATATGTAGAAGGAGGCGACTTGATTAATGAAAACATACAAACCACGCTTATTCCTGCTGGTGGAGCTGCTATTGTTGAGTTCCGTGTGGATGTTCCTGGATCACTTGTTTTAGTAGATCACTCTATTTTTAGAGCTTTTAATAAAGGCGCTTTAGGAATTCTAAATGTTGAAGGTGAAGAAAATGAGAAAATCTATTCTGGCGAAACATATGAAGGTATTTACCATCCAGAGGGTCCTGGAATTCAAAGTATGCCTACAACCGATGAAATTGTAGAATCTGAAATTCCAGCAAAATCATTTGAGGAGCAAATGGAATTTGGTAAACAAGTATACATGCAAACATGTTTTGCTTGTCACCAAGGCGAAGGTCAAGGTATTCCTAATGCTTTTCCGCCATTGGCAAAATCAGATTACTTAAATGCTGATGTAAATCGTGCAATTAGTGCTGTAGTTAATGGCTTAAGTGGAGAGATAACTGTTAACGGAAACACTTATAATAGTGTTATGACGAGACAGATGATTTCTTCAGAAGAGGTTGCTAATGTCTTAACTTATGTTTATAATAGCTGGGGGAACAACAAACAAGTTGTTACAACAGAAATGGTTAATAAAGTAAAAAATAAATAATTTAAAATATGAAAACCAGAGTCTTTAGCTTGTTTTTAATGTGTTTAGTGTTTCAATCTATTATGTTTGGACAAGCTAAAGATATGGTTCTTATAGAAGGAAGCCGCTATTTACCGTTGTATGGTCGTGACTCAACAGTTGTTGCTGTCAAAGATTTCAAAATGGACATGTATCCTGTTAGTATTAAAGACTATGAAACGTTTTTAAAAGAGAATCCAAAATGGCGAAAGTCGCAAGTAAAAGGCTTATTTGCAGATAAAAGCTACTTGTCTAATTGGGAGTCAGATTTAAAAATGAATGATTTTGTTAATCCCAACAGCCCAATTACCAATGTATCGTGGTTCGCCGCGAAAGCCTATTGCGAATGTCAAGACAAACGATTACCAACTGTAGATGAATGGGAATATGCTGCTATGGCAGACGAAACCACCAAAGACGCCCGCGTTAAACCCGAATATAATGCACGGATTTTAGCTTGGTATGAAGAACCTCGTAAGGAGTATATTATTGGAGAAAGTCCAAAAAATGTTTGGGGCGTTTATGATTTACATGGTTTGGTTTGGGAGTGGACGCTAGATTTTAATTCGGTATTAATTACCGGAGAATCTAGAAAAGATACAGACACCGATAGCAATTTGTTTTGCGGTAGTGCTTCCATAAATGCAACGGATTTAATGAATTATGCCGCTTTTATGCGTTATGCTATTCGCGGAAGCTTACAAGCAAAGAATTCCATGAAAAACCTAGGTTTTCGTTGTGTAAAAGATGTTGAAAAATTAAAATAAAATGAAAACACTAAAATATATAGTTGTTGTTTTGCTAACGGTTGTAGCATTTCAAAGTTGTAATTCTGATAAGAAAAATACAGATCAACTTTCTGGGGTTTATCAATGTCCGATGCAATGTGAAGGAGATAAAACTTATGAAAAAAACGTGGGTTGTCCTATTTGTAAAATGGACTTACAATTAGTTGAAGAAAAAGTTTCAAAAACGGAAGCATTTGGAGAGATTTCTGATGAATCAATTTTTAACCTGACCAGTAAATGGAACACGGAAGAAGGTACCGAAATTCAGCTTGAAGATTTAAAAGGAAAAACCTTGGTCATGGTCATGATTTACACATCCTGTAAAGCGGCTTGTCCAAGACTTGTAGCAGATATGCGAAATATTGAAGCGCAAATCCCGAAAGAAAGTTTAAACGATCTTCAGTTTATATTGGTCAGTATAGACCCTACAGTAGATACACCAGAGCGTTTAAAAGATTTTGCAATAGAAAATGCTATGGATGATGAACATTGGACATTTTTACAAGGTTCAGAAAGTGGTGTAAGAGAATTTGCTAATGTATTATCTGTAAAGTATAAAGAAATTTCACCTATAGATTTTTCGCACTCCAATATCATTTCGGTATTTAATGCGCAAGGCGAATTAATGCATCAGCAAGAAGGTTTAGGCGTGGACAATAAAGAAACTATAGCAACTATTTTAGAATTAACATCCTAATATAAAGGTCTTCATGCATGCAAACTGGCATGCATAGTAAAATGATAATCTTATGAGAAAACTATTAATTATCATGCTCCTCGGAGTTATGAGCCAGCCCCTTTTTGCCCAAAATTTTGAGATTTCGGCAGAATTGAGACCACGCTTTGAATATCGTAATGGATATAAAACGTTGACAGTAGATTCATTAGATGCTGCTTCATTCGTATCCCAACGTACCCGATTAAATTTGGGATATGGAAGTGAAAAAATTAATATGTATTTAAGCATTCAAGATGTTCGTGTTTGGGGCGATGTTCCTACCTTGAATACGGCAGATAATAATGGAACAAGCATTCATGAAGCTTGGGCAGAATTACTGTTTACGCCTGAATTTTCATTAAAACTTGGGCGTCAAGAAATTTCTTATGACGATCAACGGATTTTTGGAGCCGTAGGTTGGGCACAACAAGCAAGAAGTCATGATGCTTTATTAGCTATTTATAAACCTAATACCAATATTCATTTTGAATTGGGTTTAGCACTAAATGCTAGTTCTGAAAGTCTTTTTGAAACCAATTACGCCTTAAACAATTACAAATCTTTACAATATATTTGGTATCATACACAGTTATCACCTGTTAATTTAAGTTTTTTAGCACTTAATAATGGATTGGCTTTCATAAAAAATGGGCAGGAAGAAGTAGATTACAACCAAACATTTGGTGCGTATGCTAAACTAGCTAAAAGTCCATTTAACGCGGAAGCATCCCTATATTTTCAGACCGGAAAAATTGCTGACCAACCGGTTCAAGCTTATAATCTATCCTTTAATGGATCTTATACTTTTAAAAACGGTTTAAAACCGGGGTTAGGTGTAGAATATCTTTCAGGAACCGATATGGATGCTACAAATTCTGATATTAATTCCTTTAATCCTTGGTATGGAACAAATCATAAATTTAATGGATGGATGGATTATTTTTACGTAGGAAATCACATCAACTCGGTGGGATTGGTTGATGTTTACGCCAATATAACCTATACTAAAAACAAGTTTTCCGTTTCTGTTATTCCGCACATGTTTTCGTCTGCGGCAACCGTAACCAATTCATTAAACGAAGATATGGATGCTTATTTAGGAACAGAAATAGATTTAGCATTAACCTATAAATGGACTAAAGATGTGAGTTTTCAAGCAGGATATTCGCAAATGTTTGCAACAGAAACCATGGCCGTTTTAAAAGGCGGAAATGCCAATGCTACAACTAACTGGGCTTGGGCTATGATTACCATAAAACCTAGTTTATTTAAAACAAGTTTTAAGAGTAACGAATAGCTGCACTATGTTCGGAACCTAGTTTTTGTTGCCTATTCGTTTATTTCCAAAATTCATCAGTTATGTTATCTTCAAAAGATTCTGGCTGGTGGATTTTTGCTATATGCTGCAGTTGTTCTTCGGTTGCAACCTTTTGTATTTCGGGGAATAAGATACGCTCTTCAAAACGAATGTGTTGCTCTAATTCTTCTTCAATTTTACTCAACGATTTTTCTAAACTGGAATCTTCCGCAAATAAGCGTTTTAATCGTCTATGATCTGCCAGTGCTTTTTTTACCAACTCGTTTTGAGAATCTAGAATGGAAAAAATTTCAGCTTCTTCTAATTCAAAATGTGGTATTAAATGATTTTCAAAAAACCAATCCGCATATGTTTTCATGCGTTCTACAGACACGTTTTTGCTGAAACCTGACCTGATTTTCCAGGATAGTAATAAACCGTGATGATGCTCACGACTTAATGGTTGTAATGCTTTATGACGTTTAAGTGGTTTGGGTTCCATAAGATTTTTGTTTAAGATAACTAATTAGAATAAGCGTAATACTAACAGGTAAAAGGATACTTACTACAAATAAAATGCTGTAATAGTTTGGCAAAAGTCCAATTCCTAAAAAGTAGAAAGCGCCTTGAATAAATAAAATAGCTTCCGTTAAAATAAAGCCCAGTAAAAATAAGGATAAGCCAACGGAAATAAAACGACTTGGCAAGATAGTTTTAGATTGTAATAAAAATGCAAATAAAAAACCGCTAATAACACCAAGCATGGTTAGGTGAATATAGCCAATAATAAAATTGTGATGTTCAAATAATTCAGAAGAAAACTGCGGTATTATAGACAGGGTTTGTAAGCTGTTTTTAATGATAAAACAACCTAAAGAAAACTGATACATACGTATGACTAGCATAGATGTTTCGGCCTTAAACGTTTGAAATTTATGTTTTATAATTTTTATGAAATAGTAGAGAGAAACTAGTTGTAAAAGGATGCCTAACCCATTAACCCAGTAGAGTAGTGGGTGACTGGCAAACCATTGTATAGGTAAGGCAAAGGTTAAAATGGTAGCTAAAACAAGGTATTTAAAAAATACTTTGGCGCTTTCTGATGGTTGAATTTTTAACTGATGACAGGCAATAGCCAAAACAGCTAATAGAAACCAACCATTAAATTGAAAGTTTAAAAAGAACTGAATAGCTATTTGATAAAAGGCTGATGCTTGTCCCAATAAACCCACAGCTGGACCTAAACACCAAACGCCAATGGTTGAAATAACCATAAAAAGTAAGGAAGCCTTAACTAATTGTTTTACTAGGCTATTTTTTATTTGTAAATCGTTCCAAATCCGATACACAAAGTAATAGCTACAAAAAATATGTAGAGTTGAAAAGCTTATAGAAATGGCAGCGTAACCTTGAATGGGAAAACTGATCATCATACCAATTACCGTAATTTGGGTTAACCAAAAAAGTTTAGAATAAACGGATTTTTGTTCTGGCACAAAATAGTGCACGAAAAAGCAATAAAGCACTAAATAAGCCCAACCTAACATGGCAACATGAGAGTGGGCATGCGTAAGAAATCTATAATTGATTGCTATGGGATTCACGTAAAAATAACGCAACATCAAACCCATAAGTGCTGCTATTAAAAAATTAAATAGACAGGTGATAACCAGATTTTTTGGCATGCATTAAGACGTTAGAATAAATAAAAAAAACACTTCTCTTGTTGAAACCATAACTTACAATAAATATTCCCTCTAAAAAAATACTTATTTATAAAATAGACAAGAGAAGTGTATCAGTAAACAAACTATTAATTACTAAACTTTTTAGTAAACTGGAAGTTAAAAAGATATTAACTTCCAGTTATTGAAAATAACAATTGCTATTAATTTACTCTTGGAAAAAGCGCTGCTCTAATTTGGCGGCTTCAGGGAATAAAATGTTATTTTCTAAATGTATGTGTAGGTGTAAGTCTTTCTCAAATTCGTCCAGCATAGCATAGGTAACTTTATAGGTGTTACAAGCATCTGCAGGTGGTGTATAATTGTTAGTGATAAGCGCAATTTTTCTAAAGCGTTCGCCTTCGTTTTCATGTTCTTCCATCATCATAGCAATTGGATTTTCCACAGTTCCAAAGTGCGGCGCTTCTATTGCTTGACCGTCTAAAGTTGCTTTCACCATTTTTTTAATGAATGGAAAAAGTATTAACTCTTCTTTTTTCATGTGTGCAGCTAGTTTGCCAGCACAACCAGTAAAGAGTTCATTAATTTTAAACAATTCCGGATGATTACCACCATGCACTTTACATAATTTATCTAAAAACTGGCGCAATACGGGAATTTTTTCTTCCACATATCTATGATGTGTTTTTTCAATATAATCTGCAAGTAAATCTAAAGGCCAGGATTTGTAATCAATGGCGTTATTACCTTTGGATTCTAAAATAGCATCCAGTTTACTTAAAAGTTCATCTGGATTTACGCCATTTTTATTACAAACTTCCTCAACAGTTCTGTGTCCTTTGCAGCAAAAATCTATCCCGTAGTTACTAAATACGGCAGCTGTTCTAAAATCATCGGCTACAAATTCGCCAATTGGTTTGCTCATGTTTTTATGTAATGTTTCCATAATGCTTTACTTTATTTCGGATAAATATATCCTATTTATAATTAAATTTTTTTTACTCGTACTTATTTATGGTGTCTAAATTTTTAAAAAGGAAGCACCAGACTTGACGCCTAAAGCTAATTCTTCCAAATTTGTTGTTTCTAGCATGACTTTCAAATCATTTCGGATATCTTTAAATTTATCATGTACAGGACAGGGATGACTTTCATCGCAAGTGTGCAGGCCTAAACCGCAACCGTTATATATTGTATCGCCATCAATGGCACGTACAATTTCTTCTAATTTAATACTCGAAATTTGCGATTTTACAATTTCAAAACCACCATGAGCACCTTTTACGGAGTTAATGATGTTATGTCTAGCTAAATCTTGTAAAATTTTTGCTGTAAATGCTTCGGGTGAAGCAATTTCTTTAGCAATCGCTTTTAAACTTACCCGTTGTTCTTGGTGGGAGTTTAAAGCAATAAATATGGAGGCTTTGATGCCGTATTCACAAGCTTTAGAAAACATAGTTTTATTTTATGGGACAAATATAAAACATATTTTTAATTCAGACAAATTTATCCGAATTAAAATTTATATTTTCTAAATTGAATATCAGTATAAGTTTGTAGTCATTAATTAATCAATCAATATGTCCAAAATTTGTATTGCTGCGTCACTAATTTTTGTTCCGGGACCAAAAACGGCAACCGCACCAGCATCAAATAAATATTGATAATCTTGTTTGGGAATGACACCACCAACAATAACCATAATGTCTTCGCGGCCGTAGGCTTTAAGTGCATCAATAACTTGAGGCACCAAAGTTTTATGACCAGCAGCTAAAGATGACACGCCTAATACGTGTACATCATTTTCAACAGCCTGTTTGGCTGCTTCTTGAGGTGTTTGAAAAAGTGGGCCAATATCCACGTCAAAACCAACATCCGCATAACCTGTGGCAACTACTTTTGCGCCACGATCATGACCATCTTGACCCATTTTGGCAATCATAATTCGCGGACGTCTGCCATCTTGTTCAGCAAAGGCATCTGCCAATGCTTTGGCTTTTTTGAAAGATTCGTCATCTTTAATTTCTTTACTATACACGCCAGAAAAGGATTTAATTTGTGCTTTATATCGTCCGAAGGCAACTTCTAATGCATCACTAATTTCTCCTAGTGTGGCACGTTCACGAGCCGCTTCAACGGCTAAAGCTAATAAATTATCTTGATTTGATTTTGCCGCGGTCGTTAAATTGGCTAATGCTTGTTTCACTTTACTAGCATCTCTGGTTGCCTTAATTTTATTTAAACGTTCAATTTGTGATGTTCTAACCGTTTGATTGTCTACTTCCAGCGTGGTAATAGGTGCCTCTTCAGCTAACCTATACTGATTAACACCTACAATAATATCTTGATTGGAATCTATTCGTGCCTGTTTTCTAGCCGCAGCTTCTTCTATACGAAGTTTAGGTATTCCAGCTTCAATGGCCTTGGTCATACCGCCTAATTCTTCAACTTCTTCAATAAGTTTCCAAGCTTTTTCGGCAATATCATGAGTTAATTTTTCTACATAATAACTCCCAGCCCATGGGTCAACTGTTTTCGTTATTTGTGTTTCTTCTTGTAAATAAATTTGTGTGTTTCTGGCAATTCGTGCAGAAAAATCAGTTGGCAAGGCAATAGCTTCATCTAAAGCGTTTGTATGTAAACTTTGTGTGCCTCCAAAAGCAGCTGCTGCCGCTTCAATGGTCGTTCGCGCAACATTATTAAAAGGATCTTGTTCTGTTAAACTCCAACCGGAAGTCTGACAATGGGTTCGTAACGCAAGTGATTTTTCATTTTTAGGATTGAATGGTTTTATCAGTTTCGCCCAAAGCATTCGAGCGGCACGCATTTTTGCGATTTCCATAAAATGGTTCATGCCAATGGCCCAGAAAAATGATAAACGAGGCGCAAACGTATCAATATCCATACCTGCGGCTATGCCTTTTTTAACGTATTCCAATCCGTCGGCTAGGGTGTAAGCCAATTCAATATCGCATGTGGCACCAGCCTCTTGCATATGATAACCCGAAATACTGATGCTGTTAAACTTCGGCATGTTTTTACTGGTATATTCAAAAATATCTGAAATGATTTTCATGGAAGGTGTTGGCGGATAAATATAGGTATTACGCACCATAAATTCCTTTAAAATATCATTTTGAATTGTTCCTGCTAAAAGCTCGGGTTTTACACCTTGTTCTTCAGCCGCTACAATATAAAAAGCCATTATTGGTAAAACAGCGCCATTCATGGTCATGGAAACACTCATTTTATCTAAAGGAATGTCATCGAAAAGAATTTTCATATCCTCTACGGAATCAATGGCTACACCAGCTTTACCAACATCGCCAACCACACGATTATGATCCGAGTCATAACCACGATGTGTTGCTAAATCGAATGCAACCGATAAGCCTTTCTGTCCGGCAGCTAGATTTCGTCTGTAAAACGCATTACTATCTTCCGCTGTTGAAAAACCTGCATATTGCCTGATAGTCCAAGGCCTTCTAACATACATCGTGCTATAAGGACCTCGAAGATTTGGTGTAATACCTGCAGCAAAATTGAGATGCTCTAAATTAGCTACATCCGCTTTGGAATAAACAGATTTTATAGCAATATCTTCAGCAGAATTAAAGGTGTCAAACGCTTCATTTCTTGCTTGAGATTCTGTTGATTTTAATTGAATATGTTGAATGTGTTTCCGACTCATAATAATGGGTTATTTAACTGATGCGTTATCACTGTACAAATTTGCCTTTTATAGGAATGAGTTATTGTTCCGTTTGCAAACGGTCTTGTTCCATATTTTCGGCTAATCGTCGTTCAATTATAGGAGCAATAAGGGTTTTTCTTGCTTGGGTTTTAACAAAAGGAAACAACTCCAATTCATCGGCCATTTTATCAGCTTTATTTGGATGTTTATTTGTTCCAAGTAAGGTTATTTTTCCAGCATCAAATTGCGCTTGTTCTTTGTTGGCACTTTCTTTTATTTTACGTTGAATAATGCCGTCTTTTAACTGTTTTAAAAAACCACCGTTAGTTTCAATATCTTTAAAAAGTTCCAATCCTTTTTCAGCTAACTGATCTGTTAACGTCTCCATATAATAGGAACCTTCGGCAGGATTTTTAACTTGATCAAAATAACTTTCATGCTTTAATATTAAAAGTTGATTCCGTGCAATCCGATCTCCAAATTCATTATTCTTATGATAAATAGCATCATAAGGCATATTATAAATGGTATTGGCACCTCCTAAAATAGCACTCATACATTCCGTGGTTGTACGAAGCATATTGGTATTATAATCGTAAATGGTTTTGTTACGTTTGGTTGGAACCGCAAAAATATGACAGGTTGTATTAAATCCATAATCTGCTGCCAATGCCTGATATAAAACGCGTAAGGCACGAATTTTGGCTATTTCAAAAAAGTAATTGGAGCCAATAGCTATTTGAAAAACTGTTTTAAATGTTTGTTTTTCTGATGCTGAAAGCTGCTCATTTAAATAATTAAAATATTCATTGGTATGTGCCAAAGCATAGGCTAATTGTTGGACCATATTAGCACCAGCATTTTGATACAAACTAGTGTCAATAGTGGCCGTGTTTGAAAGTTTTGCGATGTTCGTAAAAGCGTCATGATCTGCACTTAAATTAGAAAACCAATTGCCTGTTCGTGCTAGATTTCCAATAATATCTGTTTGGATGATGATTTGATTATTACCACCTAAATTGGTGATTTTTTTAGCAAAAGATTCTGATAAAAATTGGACCTCAAAATAGATTGTCGTTTTTTTTAAGTCAATATCTTTTAGAAGATCATCTACAGAAACGCTATCATTGGGAATAATGAATTTAATGCTTTCAGCGCCATTTTTTAAAGCAGAAATAGCAATACCGTTGGCTACGTCAATATGTTGGACAAAAATGGTCTGACAAATATTCCAGGGCGTATTTGGAATGGCTTTGGTTGAAACATTTTCTAACATATCATGATGGTAAAATGGTTTCACATTAATACCTTCATTGGATTGCCACATAAGTGTTTCGTTATAATCGGCACCTTTTAAATCCGATTGAATTTTTTGTTTCCACTCTTTGGAAGATACTTCTGGAAACAGGCTAAATAAAGGTTTAGTCATTTTTATTTTCTTTTGGAATACTATCTTCATATTCAATTATAAAGATTTCTTCATTAGCTTTCTTCATATAGTATTTTTCGCGCGCTAATTTTTCAACACCTAATTCGCTACTCAATTCTTTAATGGCTTTTTTATCCTTTTCAATTTCCTTATTGTAGTACTCTTTTTCAGTTTCAAGTTCTTCAATTTCCGTATTTAATTCTCTGTGAATTAAATAGGAATTGGCATCAAAGAACATCATCCATACAGCAAATACCACAACTATTACGATGAAAATATTTTTAAAAGGTTTTAAATATTTGCTATTTAGCTTGGCCATTATACTAAACGTTGATTGATAATAGTTTTAACAATATCCACAGCAACAGTGTTGTATTTATTGTTTGGAATAATAATATCAGCATACTCCTTCATGGGTTCAATAAATTGTTGATGCATGGGTTTAAGCGTGTTTTGATAACGGCTTAAAACTTCATCTAAATCGCGACCACGTTCTGAAATGTCACGTTTTAATCGGCGAATTAGGCGTTCGTCACTATCGGCATGAACAAATATTTTAATATCGAACATATCTCGTAATTCTGGATTTGTAAGTATTAAAATACCTTCAACAATCATAACTTTTCTTGGGTGTGTAAGAATTATATCACCTGTGCGATTGTGTTTTATGAACGAATAAACAGGTTGATGAATATCATTTCCTTTCTTTAGTTCTTTTAAATGCGATTCTAATAATTCAAAATCGATGGAGCGCGGATGGTCAAAATTTATTTTTACACGTTCGTCATAGGATAAATGTGTCGTGTCTTTATAATAAGAATCTTGAGAAATTACACCAACTTCACCTTCTGGAAGTTGATCAAGAATCTGATTTACAACGGTTGTTTTACCACAGCCAGTACCACCAGCAATACCAATAATAAGCATGAATTATTTTTTTAGTTATGGTTACAAATTTAGTTATTTAGGATGGAATTTATTGGTTCATTTATTTAAACTTCGCTATTGATGTTTGATTTACGCTTTTTTAGGTAGAATTTTTACAATTCCAAGATTTTCAATTCCAACATAAATATAGCCATCTGGACCTTGTACAACGGATCTAACCCGGCCTAAACCATCTAACAAGCGTTCTTCTTTTATAACTTTTTTGCCTTCAAGATAGCACAAATCTAGGTATTGAAACTTTAATGAACCTACCACAAGATTCCCTTTCCAATCTGGATATATAGAACTAGTAATAAATGCCATGCCGCTTGGTGCAATGGAAGGATCCCAATAATGGATAGGTTCCGTCATACCTGGTAAGGTTGTTTTATTTGTAATTTCTGTTCCAGAATAATTTACGCCATACGTAACTTTTGGCCAACCATAATTATTGCCAGCTTGTACAATATTAATTTCATCGCCACCTTTTGGACCATGTTCATGAATCCAAATAGATTTTGTTTTAGGATGAATGGCCATGCCTTGCGGATTACGATGACCATATGAATAAATAGCTTTTTTGGCATTTGGTGTGGTTACAAAAGGGTTGGTTGTTGGAATAGAGCCATCGTCATGTAAGCGATAGATTTTCCCGCCATCTTTAGTTAAGTCCTGTGGATTGACATCCCGATTACCACGATCGCCAATGGAGAAAAATAAAAAGTTGTTGTTATCTATTACAATTCGTGAACCGAAGTGCTGACCTGCTTTTGTATTAGGGGTTGCCTTGTATAGCACTTGAAAATTAACTAATGCGTTATTGCTCAGTTTTGCACGCGCAATTGCGGTATGTCCTCCTTGACCATTACCATCTGAAGAAGCATAGGAGAAATATATCCATCCGTTAAACTTATAATCAGGATGAAGTGCAATATCCATTAAACCACCTTGTCCATAAACATGTATTTCAGGAAGTCCTGTAATGCGTGTTTTCTTACCATTTTTGAAATGAATAAGTGCTCCCGATTTTTCTGTAATCAGCATGGCGTTATCAGGCAGAAACACAAAGCCCCATGGGTTTTTTAAATCAGGAACAACCATTTCATGCGAATGATGGATATTTGTTGGGTTTTTATCTTGAGCACACGCCAAAATGCTCATAGAAAGAATTAATGCTAATATGTAAAAACGTGATTTCATGATATATATAATTTAACTATAAATTTAAAATTTTTTTGTTGCATGATTCTAAAGAAAAGCTATATATTTGCACCTCGGTTTTAGAATGTTTATTTTAAAACTGAGAAAGATAGCCAATTCGGGGTGTAGCGTAGCCCGGTTATCGCGCCGCGTTTGGGACGCGGAGGTCGCAGGTTCGAATCCTGCCACCCCGACCAATAAAGCCTAAAATCTGAATGGATTTTAGGCTTTTTTTATGCCTTTACGTCGTCGTTGTTAGAGGATTGAAAGTCATGGCATAAAAAAAGTCGTTAACTGCGCCAGCAGTTTGAGCTTAATTGAGCAACGAACCCACTTCAGGGTCTGCGCAGCTAATGGATACTATATTTTTTCATTTTTATTTTTAGACGAACGACAGTGCTGTCTGTAGTCTTATTTATTTGAAAAAAAAGTATTGCTGGCATGAATCTCCATCCCAATAATTACTTTCTGTTATTCCAAGAACTTCCAAATATTATATAATACCCAAAGTCGTTATTGGACCATGCAACATCTATTCCCATCCGAATTTTAAATTTACGCGCAATTAAATATCGAAATCCAGTACCGTAATTATAAACTAATTCAGAGTCCACAAAGGATTCATTTTCTTTTACTGCTTTTGCTAATCCCCCGAAACCAACTAAACTCCATCGTTTGGTGAAATCAAAGCGCTGTTCGGTTTCAATGAGATGTGTAGATCGACCTTGATAACGCATTTTAGGAACCCCTCGTAAATTTATGGAAGGCTCCACATAAAACGGCGACTCGTTAAACTGAAATTCAGACGCCCAACGAAGTCCACTAACCAATTCGGGAATAAATTGGTGATAGTACTGCGCAGACAGTTCTAAATTACCAAAGTTATAATCACTTCCTGTCCAATCTGCATTAAAATGATAGGTAGCGTTAATTAAAAAGCCATTGTCTGGTGTAAAAATATTATCACGGTTATCAAATTCTAAAACAATCCCTGGACTGCTCAAATTAGTTTTCAGGGATTTTTCATCAAGAAAATCAGGTAAGGTTATAAAATCAAATTTAGGTGTTACTTCATTTTTTAAGTATAGGTATTCTATTCCAACAAATAGACCGGTATTATTAATTTCCTTTAAGAGGGAAAAAAATATAGGTAATGCCTTAAAATTAAATGCAAATTGTTTTTCACCAATTATAGGAATGGTTCTATAGAAATCCATATTTACGTATGAAAAGGCCATCATGACCTGATATTTCAAGCCATATTTAGGGAGTGAAGCCATTCTGATAGCACCTACCATCCAGGTATCATTGGCCGTAAAGCCACCAAAAACGGATGTAATATTAGGAGGCGTGTATTCACCTTCTATTTTATTTTTATTGGGACTAATAAAAATGGGAGAAATAACACCGCCAATATTGCCTAAAGCTGGTTCGGTTATGGGTTGAATTAAAGGAATTAAACCTTTCGTATTTAAAAGAAAATCGCTGAAATCAATTTTGTTGTCTAATGAATCTCGAAGCGTACTCTTTTTTTTTGTTTGCGAAAACACACAAGCAAACATGAGAACAGCCAATAAGGTGAGTAATATGTTTTTTGAGTTTTTAATGCGAAGAAATGAACGCCAATGGATAATTGAATTAAATGAAACAATTTAAGATTTTTTTTTAATAGGTAAATCAAGAAATTATGGTTTATCCTTTGTTTCGGTTAAAATAAACGTTAATATTTTGATAAGACATTGAGCAGCTATGGTATTCCGACTAATAATTGTTAGTTTTGCACGAATTTAAATTTAAATTAAATACAATTTTTATGAGTCATGTAAAAGAAAATGATACTGTACAAGTTCATTACACAGGAAAATTAAGTAGTGGTCAAGTTTTTGATAGCTCTGCAGATAGAGAGCCGTTAGAATTCACACTTGGTCAAGGTATGCTAATTCCTGGTTTTGAAAAGGCAGTTTTAGATATGAAAGTAAACGATAAAAAAACAGTCGTAATAGAAAAAACTGAAGCATACGGAGACGTTCAGAAAGAACTATTTCATGAAGTGAAAAAAGATCAGTTACCTCAAGACATTAAGCCGGAAGTGGGAATGGGACTTGCGTCTAAAAACCCTGATGGAACAGAGCACCAATTTCGTGTTGCTGCTGTAAATGATGATCATATTATTGTTGATGGAAACCATCCATTAGCTGGTCAAGATTTAACTTTCGAATTAGAGTTAGTGGCTATCAAATAAACATATTTTAAATATTCCATTATAAAAAAGCTTGAGGTTCACTCAAGCTTTTTGCATTTTAACTGTAAAATGATCCATATTAATTTCGTTATTATGATAATCTATATTACCACATAATAAATTTATAGACTATGTCGTCATATATGCTGAAAATTCACTAAATTAGAGTTGTAAGATCTTTAATATTTTTATTAAGATTTATACTGAATTATAATTTAAAATAAACATCAAATATCATGGGAAAAGAAAGTAGTACATTATTAGGAATTTTAGCAGGCACAGCCATTGGCGTAACATTAGGAATTCTCTTTGCTCCAGACAAAGGTTCAAATACGAGACAGCGAATTGCAGATGAAGCAGGACATGCTCGTGATAAAATGAGTGAAACAGCGCATGATTTACGAGACAAAGTAGCCCATACAGTCACGCATAGGAAAGAAGATTTTGATCAGCAATTGGAATCTATAGTAAGTAATGTGAGTCATAAAACGGAAGACGTTATCACAAGTTTGGAGAAGAAATTAAGTGACTTGAAAGCTAAAAATAAGAAGTTCCAAAAATCATAATTTAAATGAATATTTTCGAATCTTTAAGTGAAACGACTGGCAAAATGACCGATGCTGGAGAAACGTATGTTGAAAAATCGCAAGAGTATTTTAAGCTCAAGATATTTCAACAGTTAACAGTATCCATAAGCTTGGTTGCTAAAGCATTAGTTATTGGAGGATTACTTGCCATAGGGCTACTATTTATTGCTTTTGCATTAGCTTTAGCTATGGGCGAATGGTTGGGAGATTTAGCACTTGGTTATTTAATAGTTGCTGGTGTTTTTTTACTTGTATCAGGAATAACTTATTTAAAAAGAGCAGCCATTAATAAAGTTATTATTAAAAGCCTTTCTACTAAATTTTTTGATTCATAAATTATGAAAAACTACGAATCTTTTACAGATATAGAGTCTGACTTGAAGCGCTTAAATTTAGAGCGTAAAATAGCTTTAGAGGAAATGAAAC